>JAHFEE010000016.1 GCA_023248655.1 Myxococcales bacterium | reverse complement strand
AAAATGAGGGCATTAATCCAATGAGTGGCTGTTTTCCGGTTTTAATTCAAATGCCAATTTGGTTTGCTCTTTATCAAATGTTAGGAAATTCAGTTGAATTATACGAACAACCGTTTTATTTCTGGATTAAAGACTTAACACATCCGGACCCTTTATATGTACTTCCACTAGTAATGGGGGCTAGTATGTTAATAAGCCAATGGCTGATGCCGCCCACATTTGATGAATCTAACGCTCAGATGAAATATGCGTTATGGATTATGCCAGTTTTGTTAACAATTGTTATGTTAAATTTACCATCAGGATTATCGATCTATATGGTAACTAATAATTTATTAACAATTATTCATCAAATTTATGTTAAGCGTCGTTACGGAGAAATTTGATTACAATGAAAATTAAGAATTATCATTATAATAGATCAAATAAATTAAGAGATAATATAGGAAATCATAAATCCAGCAAAGAGTTAAAAATTCAACCTGACAATATTGGAAATTGTTTGAATGTTAATTTTGAACCAAGTCTTATTCCGGACAATATTGGAAATTCAATAGAATTGGCTCCAACGCATAATTTTAATAGAGAATATTTCAAGAAGGGGGATCAGCAAAATATTCAACGTGTTGGTAAATATTTGGTCGGAGGTGTAAATCCAGCCGTGACTCCAGGATTGATCAATTTTACTAATCAGCATAGATACAATTCAGAACCATTATCTGGAAGCAATAAAAAAATGAATCAAATTCAATCAGAAAAACGATTAAAAAAACTTTTTGAGTTTGATGATGATGAACGAGTAGAATATGTTTTAACAAGCGCTCCGGAAATTAAACAAAAACAAATAGAATACATTTTAAAAAAAATATTTAGCATTAATACTGAGTTGAAAACAAAAATAACTTCACATATTGAAAAAATTAATGAAAAACTAATCCTTGTTGTTAAAATTAAAACATTACTATTCAAAGATCGCGAATTATCTTTTTCGGCATTATGTTTTCTGGTTAACAAAATTCTCAATCGCAACAAATTAGATCGAATTAGAATTTCCATGGAAATAGTTTAAACAAATTTTCAAATTATGCAGTTTCCTTTGAAAAAAATATATAACTCAAATGCTATTTACATTTACCCAAATTTTGCATATTAATAACAGCTACTTGATGAGATTAGACAAACAAGATCAAGAAAAGAAATCTTATCAGATTTTATTAAAAAATTAATTCATTGAAGGTAAAAGATCAACAGCAAGAATTAATTTTTAAATTAAAGAAGAAATTTAACTTTATGAAATACCCAATGACCCAGAATGGATTCAAATTTCTAATTGAAGAATTGAAACAGTTAAAAACAAAAACCAGACCGCGGGTAATACAAGAAGTCGCAGAAGCGCGTTCGCATGGAGATCTTTCTGAAAACGCAGAATATGATGCTGCAAGAGAAAAGCAATCTATGATAGAAGGACGGATTCGCGAACTTGAAGCTAAGCTTGCTAACGCGCAGGTAATTGATAAAAATCAACTTAAGACCTCTAGGGTTGTTTTTGGAACAACTGTCACAATCATGGATATCGATTCTTCCGAGAAAACAATTTGGACTATCGTTGGAGAAGATGAGGCAAATTTAAAGGAGCGAAAGATTAGCGTTTTATCGCCATTTGCTCAATCTATTATTGGAAAATCTGTTGGAGATCAAGTTGAAATTATCACGCCGAAAAGAAGGCGTGAATTTGAAATTCTAAGTATCGAAATTTATTAAAACCGAGATACTTAACAAGATTTGTACGGAAATGTCTTAAGGTCACTTCCAATTGTCGGCTACGTATTTACAATTTAGTTATTGCCCTTTTTAAATGTTCCCAGGTTTCTCTTTTATAACAAGGATTTCGCAATAAGTATGCGGGGTGAAACGTAGGCATGACATTGATTCCGTGATAATTCATCCAATTGCCACGCAAGTTGCTAAATTTGTCATCCAGATTCAATAATCCCCTACAAGCAAAATAACCCAAGGTTACAATAACACTTGGGTTAATGATTTGAAGTTGTTTAGTTAAAAATGGCCTACATGTCTCAATTTCATGCAAATATGGATTTCTATTTTTCGGGGGGCGACATTTTATAATATTGCAAATATAAACTTGCTGACGAGTTAAATTTATTGCCTGAATCATTTTATCGAGAAGTTGACCAGAGCGACCTATAAAAGGCATACCATGTAAATCTTCTTCCTCACCAGGTGCTTCACCGATAAAGACAAGTTTTGCATTCGGATTCCCAGATCCAAAAACAATATTTTTTCTACTGTCACAAAGTTTACATCGTTGACAGTTGTTAATTTCATTAATCTTTAACAAATTTAACAACTGATGATTTTTATCATAATTACAAATTAAACTATGTTTAATTTTATCGGATTTGCACAATTCCAATTTAGTTTTGAGCGCATTTGCTATTTCTTCAATCGTGTGCAATTTTTTATGATTCATATTCACAGCTAAGTTAATTTGAAATGTTTAGTTAATTATTTAATTGATTATTTTGTCGAAAACTGATCCAGGATGTGATATTAAGACAGACAGTACTAAACTTATTATTATAAAACAAGCAGCCACTAGAAATGTAAGTCTGCTTAAAGAGGAACCAATTTTTTTGTTCCCAGATGCAAACTTAACTCCCGAATTACTAAGAAATGAATTTGAACTACCCTTGCTTCCGGGCTGCAAAAGCACAATTAAAATCATAAACAAGGCAAGCAATACGTGAATAATGATCGCAAATTTCAACATCTAAATAAGAATAGCTGATAAGTTGTCGCATGACAATAAATTTAATAAATACGCCAATAATAAAACATGTCATTTAACTTAAAACATTCAATTAATAAGTTTATTAAACAACAATAAATTTAATTATTAAAATTTTGCAAATTATGTGTTTTGGTTCTATAATGTGTTTTGGTTTTATGATTAAACAATTACGGTAAAGGACAGCGTAACACTATGTTTTTAATTAATATTTTTTTAACTTGTTTTATAGCTGGGCTTTTAGGTACCTTTACGCCATGTACTTATCCATTGATTCCAATAACTCTTACCGTGATCGGTATTAGAAATTATGATTCAAATTTGCAAAGATTTAAAATTATTATCAGTTATGTCTTTGGAATGGTTTTGCTTTACACGGTACTTGGAATTATTTTTGCTTATGCTGGTTTCTTGGCTGGTTCCGCTCTTCAAAGTCCATGGATAAACGCGTTCTTGTTTCTATTGCTGTCAACAATGGCTTTAAATTTAATTGGAATTATTTCATGGAATTTTCCATTAAGCTTAGTTCAAAGAATTGTAAAGTTCAAAATTGTTAACAGTAATAATAATGTTTTTCTTATGGGTCTAGTGGCGGGAATAATAGCATTTCCATGCACAGGTCCAGTTTTAACTGGAATTTTGACCATGATACTAGAAAAACAAAATCCAATTTTAGGTTCTTTTCTGATGGGGTTCTATGCACTTGGAATGGGTTTTCCGTTTCTTATTCTTGGAACTTTTTCATCTTTTATAAACAAGATACCCAAAAGCGGTCCATGGATGAATAGTATCAAATTAATACTAGGCGCAGCTATGATTTTTACCAGTTTGCATTATGGAAAGTTGTCCTTCAATGGCTTTAGGGGCTATATAACCGATAAAACCATAATGCAGCAAGTTGCGGAAGCAAAAGCAAAAAATAAATATGTTATTTTAGATTTTTGGGCAGATTGGTGTCGATTATGTCATGAGCTTGATAAGAAAACATTTTCTGATCCAAGAATAGCAAAAATACTTAGAGAAAAATATGTTGTTATTCGTATAGATGTTTCAATTGGTACAGATGAATATGAAGCATTGCAAGATTTTTATAATGTAGTTGGATTACCAACCTTGGTATTGGAAAATAGCAGAAAAAAAATAACAGGATTCATAGGTCCCGATCAATTGTTGCAACTCTTATCAGAAACTAGTCGCCCCGTTCCTGGTAAGTGAAAGATTAATCAATAATAAACAAATAAGGTTATTTATCATTGATCAAAAACTCCTAAATCAAATTCCACCTTTCGAACTTCGCCAATTTTTTTAGGCACTATTATATAAAACATTGAACCAAATCTCTTTTTGTCATGTTTAATAAAGTGCCGCAGATCCTTAATTGTAATTTCGCATGGAAGTTTTGTAGGCAATTGCAATTTATGCAAAAGATTCTCAATTCGTGCCACTAATTCTGTATCGCAAATTCCTTTTATGGATGCATACCTGGCAGCATAAACCATTCCTATGGATATGGCTTCACCATGCTTGATTTCATAGTTAGACGCAATTTCTATTGCATGACCGAAAGTATGCCCAAAATTAAGAAATACTCTTTCGTTTTTCTCTAAAAAATCTTCTTTAACAATTTTTATTTTAACTTCTGTGGCTCTGTCTATAATCCAGGAAAAATTTATTAATCCATGTTCCAAATGGTGAAAAAGTATAGGATCTCCTATAATAGCATGTTTCACTGCTTCAGCTAACCCTGAGCGTTTTTCTTCTTTTGGTAATGTTTGAAGCAAATTAGGGTCAATCAAAATTCCGGCAGGTTTTTTGAAAACACCAATTAAATTTTTACCCTTGCTAAGATTTATTCCGGATTTCCCTCCAATGCTAGAATCTATCATCGCTAATAATGAAGTCGGAACATGAACCAAGTTTATGCCTCTCAGAAAAGTTCCAGCAACAAATCCGGTCACATCACCAACCACGCCGCCACCAAATGCTATTAAGGCATCATTGCGAGTAAAATTATTAGCTAACAATTTTTTATATATATAATTAACCATTGTTAAACTTTTGCTTTTTTCTCCAGAAGGAATATTTATTATAAGTACATTTTTTAATTTATACTGAATACTGTTTAAACAATTCAATTCCGGATGAGTTATGATACAAATTTTCCTATCAAATAAAGAAATCCATTTTAAAAAATATGTAATTTCTTCAAGGATATTATTCTTAATAACAACGGGGCAAAAAATGTCCTTATTTATTGATTTAAAACGAGTATCTAAAATGTACAATTCTATCATTTTTTCGACTACAAGTTTCACAGAGCAATTGTAATTTTCTATTTGATGGAAAATTTCATCATATAATGGCTTACGTTCATGCCATAATTCCTCAAACATCTCCATCAATGGTCTAGTTTTATTGTTATAAAAGTCATTCAACAAACGTTTTCTAATAACTTGAATAGGTGCGGTTAAACAAAAAATTGTACTTTGATTAAAAAAATCTTTATTTTTTTTAAAGATTAAAGTTCCACCACCGGTAGAAATCACAGCTCCTGATTCCCCTGAAACATTACAACACATTTGTTGTTCTAAATTTCTAAAATATCTTTCACCGTGAGTTGAAAAAATTGTTCTAATATTTTTACCGCATTTTTTTTTAATTAAATCATCCGTATCCACAAAAGACATGCCCATTTCTTTTGCTAAGGCCTGCCCAATTAAGGTTTTTCCAACACCCATAAATCCAGTTATTATAATGTTTCTATTATTCATAAAATTAACTCAATTAATTATTAACAGTAGTCTAACCCATTCGTAAAGCCTATGGTGGTTTTAATTAAAAATAAATTTGCTAGATTGTTAGTTAATATGCCTAATATCGAAATGTCTAATGTCAAAGAAATCTTATTATTACCACAAAAACAAGAAAAAATTCGATTAGATGTTTATCTTTCTCAAAATTTAAAAGGGTTATCGCGAAGTCAAATTCGAAAATTGCTAAAAAAACAGGGCAAAAAACCCTCACGATTAATAAAGGGTGGAGATTCTGTTGAGTTTATAAACAAACCAGATTTCGATCAAATTGAACAAAACAATTTAGAACCGCAGTCAATTCCATTGAATATTGTTTATGAAGATTTGGATTTAATTGTAATCAACAAGCCTGCAGGACTTGTGGTTCATCCTGGCGCCGGAAATATAAACGGAACATTAATAAATGCGTTACTGTATTACTTACCAAATTTACAATCAAGCAGCATCAAACGCCCAGGCATAGTGCACCGACTTGATAAAAATACTTCAGGATTAATAATTGTCGCAAAACATGAATTAAGTCATTGGAAGCTAAGTGCTGCGTTTCAAAACCACGAAATTCGAAAAATATATCGCGCATGGTGTGTTAATAAAATTAATAAATCTACCTTTGAATTAAAAACTGGCCATAAAAGACATCCAACAAACAGAAAACGATTTACCACAAAACATGAAACCACTCGCCAGGCACATTCGAAATTTGAAATACTAAACACTTTTTACATGGTATCATTAAAGAAAATAGTAACAGAGCTCAAAATAGAAATTTTCACTGGCAGAACTCATCAAATCCGGGCACAGTTAGCCGACATAGGACATCCGATTCTTGGGGACTCGCTATACAATGGACCAAAAATTTCAAATTTTGATAGACACGCTCTCCACGCTGAAGAATTACTATTCAAGCATCCAATCGAAAATCATTCTATGCACTTTAAAACATTTGCCGATTTTGATGCAATACAAAAAAATTGCACTAATTATCCGAGATTAAGCATGTGATCCAACAAAGCCAAGATTCCTAAATTATATCCAAATTCCCTAAAACCAACTACATAACCAATACAAACAGGAGCAATAATTGAAACATGTCGAAAATTTTCTCTGTTTAAAACGTTTGAAATATGAACCTCTACCACAGGTCTTGAGACTGCACAAATAGCATCTCTGATAGCATAAGAGGTATGAGAATAGGCGCCAAGGTTCATTACAAATCCATCAGATTTTGAACTGTGAACATAGTCTATAATAGAGCCCTCGCTATTGCTTTGGAAAAATTCCAAGTCACAGAATTTTCCGAATTCAATTTTTAACCGCTCACAAATTTCGTCCAAGCTAAAAGTCCCGTAAATTATTTTTTCTCTTCTGCCTAACAGATTTAAATTTGGACCATTTATTATTGATATTAAAAATTTCAATTATGAATCTCTGCTACGAATCTTTGATATCAATTGTATTATTTCAACATACAACCACACCATTGTAACCATAAGTCCAAATGCAGTATACCATTCCATGTATCTTGGAGCTCCAAAATGTAATCCACGTTCTATTGTATCAAAGTCAAGTATCAAATTCAATGAAGCAATCCCAATTACGATTAAGCTAAACATTATTCCGCCAATGCCATTCCCGTTAATTAATTGAACGCTAACCCCAAACCAATGAAAAACCATTGATAAGAAATAGATTACCCCAAGCCCCAATGTAGTAGCTAATACAACCGATCTGAATTTATCATTTACATTAAATAAACGTAAACGATATAGTAATAAGACAACGCCTAATGTTGCGAAGGTTCCCGCTACAGCTTGCAATGCTATACCTGGATAAATTATTTCCAGCATGGCGGATATACCACCCAATACAAAACCTTCAAATGCTGCATAAATCGGCGCACAAATTGCCGAAATGGC
>JAHFEE010000010.1 GCA_023248655.1 Myxococcales bacterium | reverse complement strand
AATACTTAGTTGAATCGTTAGTTGATTATCCAGGTGAGGTTAGAATCGAAGAACATATTTCTGGAATCGATTCTCGTTATTTGATACATGTTGCCAAACATGATCTTGGGAAGATAATCGGAAAACGAGGAAGGACAGCAAAAGCTATGCGGCTTATTGTGTCCACTTTATCCTTATCCTTGTCCGACAAGAAAGAAATTAGTCTTGAAATTATTGAACCATCAGAAATTACAAAAAAACTTGACACAGGTACTATCTGATTGGGTTTTAATTGGAACCGTTCATAAGGTTTACGGAATTAACGGTGCTGTGATTTTAAAATTTTTAAATTCAACTTGTGATATTCTACAGTCTGGATTCGATATTAGGTTTACTTCTTCATTATCGTCCGAAGAACGAATTTATGTTATAAGATCCTTAACTGGAAGAAGAATATTCTTAAACGGAGTGAATGATCGTACCAATGCCGAGTTACTTATTGACACAAATGTATGGTTTCGTCGTATCAATTTTCCAAAACTTTCGAATGATGAAATTTATTTAATGGATTTACTTGGTTTTGAGGTTATTAATTTAAGTAATGATAAAAATTCTTGGCGTGTTTCAGGATTTTCAAATGGCAGTACACAGCTTGCTATTGAAATTGAAAATAATTTCAATAAAAAGATTCTAGTACCGTTTTTGAATCCTCTACTGCAAGAAATAGATGAAGCAAATAAAAAAATAATTATGGATTTTCCAAGCGAACTTGAATTAATCTAATTCAATTATGAAAATTAGTTTTATTTCATTATTTCCAGAAAGCATTAGATCTGTTCTAGAAACTTCTATTATTGGCAGAGCAATTCGACATAATATTATAACAATACAGGAAATTCAAATTAGAAATTTTGCGCAAAACAAACAAAAAATTGTCGATGATTCACCTTACGGCGGCGGTCCTGGTCAATTATTGAAAATCAATGTTTTAGTTTCCGCTCTTAGGTCAACACTTGACAATTCTTTGCGAACACGAATAATTTTGACCGATGCTGCTGCCAAAAAATTTAAGCAAATCGATGCCAAACGACTGTCAACTTATAAACATCTTATTTTTATATGTGGTCGCTACGAGGGCATAGATGCAAGAATCGAACACTATGTTGATGAAGCTTTTTCAATTGGAGATTATGTTTTAACTGGAGGAGAATTGGCTTCATTGGTAATGTTGGACGCCATTGCTCGTTATGTTCCTGGCGTTGTTGGAAATCCTGAATCACTCAGCATGGAAAGTCATGCTACTGAAGAAATGGTTGAGCATCGTCAATACACGCGTCCGTTTGAGTTTGAAGGCCGCAAGGTACCAAATGTTTTAATTAGTGGCAATCATAAAGATGTACAGCTAGCAAGATTACTTGATCAAATCAACAGGACAAAATATCGCAATTAGGAGTCAAAATTCTTTTCTCAATTATTCATGAAAAAGATTATAATTTTAACGGCGATGACTAAGAAATTTATAATTGGTTATTATGAAAAATTACCATGGAATATTCCTGAAGAAATAGAACATTTTAAGCAAATCACTACTGAAAAAATAATTATAGTTGGTCGTAAAACATATTTATCAATGAATGTAGAATCTTTAAGAAATAGACAATTTATCATAGTTTCATATTCAGGATTATTGCTTGAAGATGTATTAAAATTAACAAAATTGAAAGATGATATAACGGTAATTGGAGGTTCGGAAATTTATAAACAAACACTTCAATTTGCAACACATGCAATTATATCTATCATGAATACAAATTATATGGGTGATGTTTTTTTTCCAAATTTTAATATTTATGAATGGCATATTGATTGTATTGAAAATCGAAATCGTTTTTATGTTTTGCAAATATCCAAGATTGGCGTTTCGGTGATGTGAAAAGATTTGGATTCAGGAAAATAAAAACAAGCCAAATATTCAATATTACCTCTTAAGCCCTGTATTGGACTTTCTTTATAGCCTATCAATTTCAAATTCTTGCTCCTAAAAAATTTGAGTATATTGTTTCGAATTTGTTCTCGTGCATATCTATTTTTAAGTATTCCCTTTTCTAATAAATTCTTTTTATTTGTTTCAAATTGAGGCTTTATCAGAACATATAGTAATGCATTAAAAGTTAAACAATTGATTACCGATGGTAGGATTTTTTTAATTGATATAAAGCTAACGTCAATCGTTGCTATTGATGGTTTTGGATTTAATTTTTCTATTGGTATTTTTAAAATGTGAGTCTTTTCAAATACATGTACTCTTGGATCAATTCGAAGCTTGTAGGCAATTTGGTTAATTCCAACATCGACTGCATAAATTAATCGAGCATCATGTTTTAATAAAACTTCAGTAAATCCTCCAGTGGATGCTCCAATATCTATACATACGGTATTCTTGTCTGGCATTGGCCAAGATTCCAATGCTGCCTCTAATTTTATTCCGCCTCGTGAAACATAGGGAATTGATTTTTTCTTAAATCTCACTGCCAAGTGATCACTAATCAAGGTGCCAGGTTTATCTATACGATGTTCGCCCACAATCACATCTCCAGACAATATACGTGCCCGGGCTCTGGCTTTTGTAATCTCAAGGCCTCTTTCTAATAGAATTGTATCTAATCGTTTTTTTTTAAACAAATTCACAGCAATTCATATTAACAAATATCAAATATTTATTTTATAATTTTTAGTTATCGTTAATTTTAATAATTTAACGTATCAAATGGTTCGCTTCTGAATTTTTTTAACATAGATCTGCCTATATATTTACCTATTGTGCTAGATATATATATAATTGTGGTGGCCTGCATAACAAAATACAAGTCGTCCGATTTAAAGATAATACCCATTTTTTTTCCAACAAAGATAGTAATCCAAAATGCGATAATATTAATTACAATTGACCAAAGACCTAACGTTAAAAAAAATGCTGGAAATGTAAGAAATTTCAACATCGACTTTATGAGAGAAAAAATAAATGCTATAACACAAAACGCGGGAATTGAATAATAATTGATACCGAATCCATACTTGCACGCATCCGGCACCAATATAGTTAACATTAAAATTCCAAATAAATTAGATATAAATTGAGTAAACATAATTCATGATATCATTAAATTCCGATTCAATGCTACCATATATATTGTTTAAATAATAACATTTATTTTCGATTTGTGTAATTTGAGCATTTTTATTCTTAAAAAAATTTTTCTAAATTTAGAATGCTGGTTATTGATTTTGATTTGCTATTTAATTTTTAATTGAAATTGTACTTTAAATTTAAGACATAATATCAAATTTAACTAACAAAAGTTGAGTAAAATAAATTAAACAAATAGCAGATAACGTAATATACATTTACATTGTAATATTTAATATATTTTGTTCAACGTAAAATGTTCATAATTTAAACATAAGATTATTCTCAGGGAGTTTTAATGAATCAAGAAAAGATAGGAATTCTAACGGGCGGTGGAGATTGTTCTGGATTGAATTCTGCCATAAAAAGTATAACCCAGGTAGCTTCAATTCATAAATTTAAGGTAATTGGTATCAGGGATGGCTGGAAAGGACTTTCTTGTTGTGATGCGATATATAAAATCCTAAACAATAAATTAGTTGATCAAATTGATTACTTTGGCGGCACAATACTTGGAACATCGAGAACAAATCCATACGTTGTCACAGATGGTATAAAAAATCTTTTAATTAATTGGAAAAAATTAAATTTAAGTGCACTTGTTGTGATTGGGGGAGAAGATACACTCGGAATTGCATCTAGATTATTTAATGAACACAGATTACCAATTATCGGAATTCCAAAAACTATTGATTTTGATGTTCCCGACACTGAGTATAGCCTAGGATTTGAAAGTTCTCTCAATGTTATCACTAGTAGCATTGACAATATCAAAAGTACCGCAGAATCACATTCTCGTGTATTTATTGTCGAAGTTATGGGAAGAAACGCTGGTTACTTGGCTCTGTTTGCAGGAATGAGCACCGGTGCTCAAATTGTTCTTATTCCAGAAGTAGACTTTGAAATAAATCGCATTAGCAATATTTTAATAAAAAGAAAAAAAGAAGGTTACCGTCACAGTATCGTAATTGTTGCAGAAAGCGCTAAGGCTAAGGGAAATTTGGAAAACTTGCTTACGAGCGAAATGGACCAATTTGGACATGTGCGTTTTGGCGGTATAGGAAATTGGCTTGCCGGCGCACTTGCTCGTGAAAGCAGCTTAGAGTGCAGATCTATTGTGTTAGGCCATCTACAAAGAGGTGGAACTCCAACAGCCTATGATCGTCGGATGGGTTTTATGTTTGGCTCAGCCTCAATTCAGGCAATTCGGAACAAATCTTTTGGTTCTTTTATTTCATTGTTCAATGGAGAAATTGTTTTAAAACCTTTATCTAAATTACAGGATTCTTCTGTTTATTTAAATTTATCAAAGTATTACAATTCAGAATTATATTGTCCTAAATATGTTTACAACTAATAACAAGACAAGCATTAAAAGCATAAATACAATTAGAATGTTATGTGTTGACGCTATTCAGCGTGCCAAATCTGGACACCTTGGTACACCGATGGCGTTAGCTCCATTGATGTATCTTCTTTGGCAAAAAATTTTGAAATATGATCCAGAAAATCCAAATTGGTTTAATAGGGATCGTTTAATTTTATCCAATGGACATGCCTCTATGCTTCTTTATTCTATTTTATTTTTAGCTAAGGTTAAAAATAGCATATCACTTGATGATATTAAAAAATTTAGGCAACTTAAAAGTAAATGTGCTGGTCATCCTGAATATGAACAAGCAAATGGAATTGAATGCACCACTGGACCCTTGGGTCAAGGACTTGGTGTTAGTGTTGGAATGGCTATTGCGGCAAATTGGCAATCAAAATACTTCAATCGACCAGGATACGAAATCATTAACAATAAAACTTATGCTATTTGTGGTGATGGTTGTATGATGGAGGGAATTTCATCAGAGGCCGCTTCTCTTGCTGGACATTTGCGACTTTCAAATCTTTACTGGTTATATGACAGTAATCGTATAACGATTGACGGTAGCACAAAGTTATCATTCACTGAGCAAATTTCAGATAAATTTAAAGCTTATAATTGGAATGTCGATCACATTAACAATGCAAATGATTTATTAGAAATTGAACAAGTTTTATCGAATAAAAAAACTCATCAAAAACCAACCTTAATAATAATAAATAGTTGTATTGGGTATGGAGTGCCTAATAAAAACAACACATCCGCAGCACATGGTATACTATTCGAAGCAGAGGAAATCAAATTTGTAAAACAATTTTATAATTGGAACAAAAATACTCAATTTTTAATTTCAGATGAAGTTCTTGATGATTTTTCAAAAGGCGTTGGGTTACGTGGCAAAATAAAATTTCAAAATTGGAATAATCTGTTCAAAATGTATCAAAAAGAATATCCCAAATTATCAAATGATTTATTGCTGATGCAATCTAATAAATTACCAAATAATTGGAGTAAGGATCTTCCATTTTTTCAACACAATCATCCACATATATCTGGCAGATATGTATCTTCAGAAATTTTAAATGAAATAGCAAATAAAATTCCCTGGTTCATAGGTGGCTCTGCTGACGTGGCATCTTCTACTAGAGCTTTTATAAAAAAAGATTTCTACATTAAGTCGTCAGATTATGCTGCTAGAAATATTCATTTTGGTGTTCGAGAACACGCCATGGCGGCTATAAGTAACGGATTGGCGCTTTCCGGAATGAGACCATTTTGTTCCACTTTTTTTGTTTTTAGCGACTATCTGAAACCAAGTTTAAGATTATCTGCTTTAATGAAAACGCGAGTATTGTATATATTTACACATGATTCAATTGGAGTTGGCGAGGATGGCCCTACTCATCAGCCAATAGAACACCTGTTGGCACTTAGGGCCATTCCTAATATTTTAGTTTTAAGGCCAGCAGATGCAAATGAAATTACCGAAGCATGGAAAATTGCACTAAGTCACAATGGTCCTTCAGCATTAATCTTAACACGACAAAAAACACCTGTATTCGACAGAACATACTTGAAACCCGCAATTGGTTTATCTTTTGGAGCTTACATATTAGCAAATTCAAAAAAACCTGAAGCGTTAATTATTGGCACAGGAAGTGAAGTTTATTTGTGTTTAGAAGCGTTTCATATTTTAAAAAAAGAAGGAATTTCCACTAGGGTAATCAGTATGCCTTCATGGGAACTTTTTGAAAAACAATCTGAGCAATATAAAATTTCTGTTTTTCCTGTTAATATAAAAGCCCGAGTATCCGTAGAGGCAGGTTCAACAATAGGATGGGAGCGATATATTGGCTTAGATGGAACAAGTATTGGAATTGATCATTTTGGGAGATCGGCACCGTCTGAAATATTGTATAAATTCTTTAATATAACCGCTGAAAATATAAAAAATAAAGTCTATGAGCAAATTAGAAAAAACAAATAATGTTACAATTGTTTGCCGAAACATGGTTAAAAAATAAAGTATTCCTATTATGTGCTGTTGGCATTTTAAATATTTAAGCTCAGGTCTAAATTTGTTTGTAATTATTAATATATTTTAATTTTATATATTTTAAATATTGCAATTATATTTGCTAATTAAAAAAATTTAATAATGGGAAAATGATTAAATTTATACTAATGTAAATTTAATGTCTCTTTCTTGTGGAATTGTTGGCTTACCAAATGTTGGGAAAAGCACTTTATTTAATTGTCTTACTTTAGCACAGGCTGATTCGGCAAATTATCCATTTTGTACAATTGAGCCTAATGTTGGAGTGGTGGATGTTCCAGATGACAGGTTGCAATTATTAGCAGATGTTGCTTGTTCCAAGAAAATTTTGCCAGCCTTTGTTAAATTTGTTGATATAGCAGGATTAGTTAAGGGAGCCAGCAATGGAGAGGGTCTTGGAAATAAATTTCTAAATCATATTAGACAAACTGATGCAATTTGTCATATTGTTAGGTGTTTTAAGGATGATAAAATTATTCATGTTGAAAATGAAACAAATCCAGTGCGTGATGTTGAAATCGTTGAAACAGAATTAATTCTATCGGATTTGGATTTATCTCAAAAAACCTTTAATCGTTTAGATAAGATTAAAAATAAAGAGCAAGTATCATCAAAAAAAATATTATATTTTTGTGAAAATTTAATTACCCACCTAAATCAAAACTTATTAGCAAGAAATTTTGAATTCGATAAACAGGACAATGAATTATCTTCATTTTTTAAACAAATGCAACTCATTACCGCTAAGCCAACTCTTTTCGTAGCCAATGTTGATGAAAAAGGTTTTTCCCCAGATGAAAATCTTTTTTTAAAAGATTTTTTAAATTTTTTACTAAGTCGTAACTGTAGCGCAATTATCGTTTGTGCTAAGATCGAAGAAGAGTTATCGCACCTTAATTTTGAAGAAAAAATTGAATTTTTAAAAGAATTTAATCTTAAAATGACAGGACTTGAGCAAATTATAAAATCGGCATTTCGAATTTTAAATTTACAAACATTTTTTACAGTTGGACCAAACGAAGTTAGAGCTTGGACGGTACCCGTTGAAATCAAAGCCCCAGCAGCAGCAGGGGTAATACATTCTGATTTTGAGAGAGGTTTTATCAAAGCAGATGTGATCAATTGGAAAAATTTTATTGAATTTAACGGAGAAATAGGCTGCAGGTCGGTCGGGTTAATCAAAACAGAAGGCAGAGAATATGTGGTACAAGATGGGGATGTTATCAATTTTAAATTTAATGTTTAATTTTTAATTACCTTATTGTTATTGACAAATAATCACAAAGAAATAAACAGGTTATTTTTATGTTGATAGAAAAGCATTTATTTAATATAACTTAGAATAATAAGTTTGTGCAATTATTCGAATTCGATTTATCAGGAATTAAAATTTATGATTACCTATTTTAAAATATCTTTTGCATTTCTCGTAGGCCTTATTTTTTGGATTTGTCCAATTCCCAATGGGCTCAATGTTAATGCATGGCATATGTTCGCAATCTTTTCTGCCACAATTTTACTTGTAGTTACAGACGCTCTAGCAATGGCGCCTGCAACTTTATTTGGTTTGTCTGCTATGGTTATAACCGGAACAACTTCATACCAGGTTGCTTTTTCTGGTTATTCTCATGAAGTCGTATGGTTAGTTTTTATTGCTTTTTTTATTGCAAATGGTTTTGTAAATACCGGATTGGCAAAAAGAATTGCTTATTTATTTGTTAAATTTTTTGGAAAGAGTTCGCTGGGGCTTGCATATGGTTTATGTTTTGCTGAAGCGTGTTTGGCTCCAGCAATTCCAAGTGTAACTGCTAGAAGTGGGGCTATAATATACCCAATTATAGAATCCTTGTCAAAAAATTTCGGAAGCTTGCCTAATAGTAAAACATCTAAGAAAATTGGCTGTTTTTTAATGTTAGTCGCGTTTCAAGCTTCAATGGTAACCAGTGCTATGTTTTTAACAGCAATGGCCGGTAATCCAATGGTGGTAAAACTTGCACAAAATTCTGGAATCAATTTAAATTGGGGAAATTGGGCTTTGTATGCAATTGTTCCTGCAATTTGTTCTTTAATTTCGATTCCTGTTTTAATTTATAAATTGGCTCCTCCGGAACTCAAAGATACGCCAGATGCCCCTAAGATTGCTCAAAAATATCTAGATGAAATGGGTTCACTTTCCAGAAATGAATGGATAATGCTAGCAACTTTTATTCTTTTGCTTTTTCTGTGGGTAATTGGAGCAAAATTTGGCATTTCAGCCATATCGGCTGCCTTTCTTGGTTTTGCGATATTGATAATTACGAAGATTTTAAAATGGGAGGAATTGCTAAGCGTAAAAGCTGCTTTCGATACCTTTATTTGGTTTGGAGCATTTGTAGCAATGGCAGACGCAATGAACAGCACTGGATTGACGTTGTGGTTTGGAAATAATGCCTCTTTCTTGATGAGTGGACTTCATTGGATAATTGCTTTTTTTGCAATCGTTTTTATTTATTTTTATATTCATTATTTTTTTGCCAGCAGCACCGCCCATATTGGAGCGCTGTATTCACCTTTCTTAATTACGGCATTAAATCTAAACATACCAGCATTTCCAATGGCGTTAGCATTAGCCTATGCCAGTAGTTTATACGGAGGACTTACCCATTATGGTTTTGGCTCAGCTCCAATTTTGTATGGTGCGGGTTTTGTTGACTTAAGAACGTGGTGGAAAATTGGTTTTTTTGTTAGTATATTAAATTTTGCAATTTGGATTTGTATTGGTGGTTTATGGTGGTGGTGGCTGGGATAAACGGGTTTGATTTGCAGTGAATTACGGTAAAAAAATAAAACATATGAGTGGTTTAATTGTTAAAACTACTCGCGAAACAATTGATACACGCACCTTTTATATAAAAGTAAATTTGAAAGATAAGGATTATGTGGCTGGTCAATTTTTAAATATTGATCCACATCAATTTGAAGAATTAGCAGAAATTATAAAATTTTTAGAATATAAAAAAGGACGCAGGGAAACTTTTAGAGCTTATTCAATTTCTTCATTTCCTGGAGAAAATTATATTTCAATTACGGTTAAATCAGAAAATTTTAATACAGATAAAGAATATCCGCCGTTATTGGCCACATTTCTAGTCACAGCACCTCTTGTTGGACGTGTTTTGAAATTTTCAGGATATTCGGGTTCTTATATTTTTCCAGAATTTCTAGAAAAACAAACATCTGAAGTTTTACATTTGGTTTCAGGATCCGGAATAATTCCAAGTTTTTCATTATTAAAAAATGATCTTATTCAGGATAAAAATACCAAAGTTCACCATACAATAATTAACGTTAATAAAACTTATGCGGATATTATTTATCGCGAAGAGCTTGATAAACTTGCACGTAAATACAACAACAGATTTACGCTCGTTCATTTGTTGACTCGTGAGAGAAAAGATGGATTTTTATATGGATATCCTGATATTGAATTAATAAAAAGAAACATCTTAAACTTAAAATCCGTTTTAGTTTACATCTGCGGCTCTAAAATTACCAAATGGCAACATCGACACAATAAAATTACCCAAACAGCACCTGTTCCACGTTTTATGGAAACAATACTAAATTTTATGACTCAGTTGAAAATTGATAATAAACAAATTAAAATTGAAACTTTCGGCTAGGCGAATGCGTGCTACAGTTAAGCAGGCCTACGTTAACGCACCCGACATGATTCGAACATGTGACCCCCAGATTCGTAGTCTGATGCTCTATCCAGCTGAGCTACGGGTGCTTGAAATATTGCCATTAATAGAAACACATCAATGATTATATTTTGCTTAAAAGCATTTCAAATGTCAATTCCCTGCTAAAATGAACATTTCGATTTTGTTTTAAATTTTTAATCTTTAATTTTATGATAATTTTTGTATTTTTTTAAAAAATTTTCTAGATTTTGATTCCGATTGAAAAAATTCAACACCTATGTTTTTAAATATTGTTATCATGTTGTTATTTACATTTACTGGGTCCAAGTGTTCCGGGATTTCAATTTCTGCTTCATAGCTAATATCATTATTTCCAAAGTCTGTTTCATCTAATTCCAAATTAAGTGTAAATTCATTCATCCTAATACATACTTTATTTCTTTTATTGGTAAAATGACCTACATTATATACACATTTTGATTGTATAATTTTTTCAATTCGGCGTATTAGATATAATCGAGTTGAATTATTTTCTGAATTTTCTTGTATGCATTTTTTTAAAAGAATCTTTGGGTCTCTGGATGAATATTTAGATAAATAGAATTCAAATTCGAAATTAGACAATAAATTATTTGGTTCATGTAATGAATTTTCGTTATTTATATTCGCCTTCAATGTACACATAAATCGATTATTTGCTTCTCTGATGCGAATAATTATATTATTTCTATAGAGATTCAATGCGGATGTGTCAAAAAAAAGATTTTTTTGTTGAAAAGCTGTTGATGAATTATTTGAAAAATGATCTTTTATTTTCTTGAATGAGTTTTGATTTAAGAATTTATATTTTAATTCAACTTCACGAAGCATTTATAATTTAGATATAATATATTTTGTTTTAATGAGCAATTTAGATATTTTAATTTGTTTTATATTTTTATTAAAATAAATGTTTTGGAGAAATAAATGTATTAATTTAAACTAACATTTAATTTAATTAAAGTTTCTCTTTGCAAAAATAAATTTAAATGTTAGTCCAAATTATGGCAAGAGCAGCTTTTCCTATAGTTTTAAGTGCGCCAAGCGGAGCTGGTAAAACAACCTTGGCGAATCTTCTTATTAAAAATATGTCTGACGTAAAACTGAGTATCAGTTATACAACTAGAAAGAAACGTGGAAGCGAAAGAGAAAATATTGATTATTTTTTTGTGGATGATGCAAAATTTGATGCAATGATTGCTCAAAATTTGTTTCTAGAATGGGCCAAAGTACATAGTTGTATGTATGGATCACCGCTAAAAGAAACAAATGAAACTCTTAATTCTGCTTGCGATGTTCTTTTTGATATCGATGTTCAAGGAGGAATTAAAATTAAGGAAGCATTTCCAAAAGCTTTATTAATATTTATTTGTGCCCCATCTTGGATTGAATTGGAAAATCGTCTCAGAAAAAGAGGAACAGAATCTGATGAAATTATAAGCAAACGTTTATTTGCGGCCCAGCAAGAATTAAAAATTGGTGTTAAAAGCTATGATTATATATTGAGCAATAAAACTTTGAACAACAGCTTATTTGAACTTACTCGCATCGTTCATACACATCGAATACTAAACAGTGCTCCTAATATTATTTATTAGAATTTGAAATAATTTTAAGACTTTCCCTTTAGTATTTTGTTCTTTAGTCTTTAAAGAATTAAGTAACATTATTTGATCCCAAATTACGAATTTACCTTAAATAAGGTTACTTAAGATCAAAATTTTGATTTGTGCAACAAAAATGAAAAAATTAATTTATTACAGATTTCTGATTTTCTTCCATACAGATAAAACATCTTCACGAACTATTTCTTGTGAATAACCTATAGATTGCGATATTATTTCCAAATCTTCTTTTAACGGATCTGCCCAAAGAACCTTTTCGCCTAATAAATATTCAGTCAATCTACATGTTCTTTGCTTTTGCTGCCTACCGAGAGGAATTGCTATTATTCGTCTATCGAGACTATATTGTTCGATATTTTTAATTTGTATTTCTGATGCTAATCCAAATCTAAAAATAGCCTCAATTATAAATTCTTTTTCTGATTCACATGTAATCAATTGAACATATGTTTTCATAAATATCCCTTGATCCAAAATTTGATTCGTCCATATCTTTCTGGCACCTAATTTATCTAAATTATAAATCAATTCAGGTATTTTATCAGTATCCTTAATATGCGAGCTTATCTCTATCATTGAGTTTGCAACGGGACTTGTTTGAGTGATTTTTTGACACCACATTGCCCTAATGGGCGGATCATTGCAAATTGCAAATTTTGTTAAAACATTATCCCCTCTAGTTGAAAAATTACTAACACATATTTTTAATATTGCCATAATTAAAGGGTCACACGTTGGTCCTGGCCAGGCATGTTCACATATGGGCATTCCCAAACTTAAATTTAATAAGATATTAGTGAATTCTTGAGATTCATTTGAAAATGATAATGGTGGATACGTGGAAGTTATGGCTATGGGATTTAACTCTTGAATTAAAATGCAGTATTCGTTAAGTTGTTCTTTTTCTTCCTTTTTAAAAGTATATTCGTTTGATTTTAATAAATTAAATATTTTTTCAAATAAAATAATTGATGTTTGTTTTTTTATTTCATTGCTAATGGCAATTTTACCATACTTGCCATCATTGACGACTTTGCGTAACTGTCTTAACACCATCAAAAGCCCCTGCATGGTGCATCCTTGAGAAAGGTCTAAATGAATAAAATGATTAGACATAATTATGTTAGAAAAGTGTACCATTAAGTGTTTTTTCAAACAAGATTTAATGTAATTTAAAGCTATGCTCTTGTTTTATTTTAAAAAATTGATCAAAATAATTTCTTATGTTTAAAAGAATCCTGCTTAAACTTTCTGGTGAAGCCTTACAGGGAAATCAGGGATTTGGAATTGATCCAAGAGTTATTCAAAAATTAGCAGTGGAAATTAAAAATGTTCATGAATTAGGAATTGAAATTGCTTTAGTTGTTGGTGGTGGAAATATCTTTAGGGGACTTATGGCAAGTAGTCAGGGAATGGAAAGAACTGCTGCTGACTACATGGGAATGTTAGCTACGGTATTGAATTCATTAGCATTGCAAGATGCGCTTGAGAAATTAAATGTTTCTACAAGAATTCAATCTGCGATCAATATGTCCGAATTATGCGAACCGTATGTGAGAAGAAAAGCAATTAGACATCTTGAGAAAAATAGAGTTATTGTGCTTGCTGGTGGAATTGGGAGTCCTTACTTTACAACCGATACAACAGCCGCACTAAGAGCTATGGAGGTTAGGGCCGACGCTATCTTTAAAGCAACAAAAGTAAACGGAGTTTATGATAAAGATCCTGTTAAATTTTCACACGCAAAAATGTTTAATAAGCTTTCTTATAAAGAAGTTCTGGAAAAAAATTTAAAAGTAATGGATTCGACAGCTATTTCACTGTGTATGGAAAATAAAATGCCAATTTATGTATTTAATATGAACGATCCGGGCAATATAAAAAGAATTTTAAATGGTGAGAAAATTGGAACCGTCGTTCAGGAAGAGTAGATTTTATGTTTGAAGAGGCTTGTGATTTGGCTGGTGATCGAATGTTGAAAACCATAGAGGTTTTGAAAAAAAATTTAGCAATCATCAAAACCGGCAGAGCTAGTGTGTCATTGTTTAATAATATTCATATTGATTATTATGGAGTTTCAAGTTTGCTCGATAAAGTAGCAACAATAACTATCGCCGAGCCACGTTTAATCGTGATAAAACCATGGGACAAGAGCATAGTGAAAGTAATAGAGAAAACAATTCATGAATCCAATTTAGGACTTAATCCAACAATTGATGAAAACAACAATGTGCGAGTTCCTATCCCATTTTTAACCGAAGAACGTCGTAAGGAATTTGTGAAACAGGCTCGACAACGCAGTGAAGAAGCAAGGATTAGTTGTCGAAATATTCGAAGAGAAACAAATGAACATTTAAAAATTCTGGTTAAAGAAGGTAAGATTTCTGAAGATGATGAAAAAAGAGGTAATAAAAGCGTACAAGATTTAACTAATAAATTTATCCTAGAAGTAGATAGATTGTTTGATTGTAAGGAATTAGAAATTATGCGCATCTAGCTGAATTAAAATTTCAATGTAATTACCCTTTTGTTAGATGCAATATTCTTTATTCAAAATTCAAAAGGGTAATTGTATCGTTTTCAGTTTTTAAATTACAATTCTGGCTTCTGCACCACATAAAACAAAGTACTTGTACCCCTGCGTACCAGCATTTTCAATAAACCACTTGATGAAGTTTTTTGAATGGTTTTAACCAAAGCATTAGTATCTTTTGTGATTTGGTTATTTACTTTTAGTATTATATCATTAGGTTCTAGTCCGGCAACTGCAGCAGGCGATTGTGAATCAATTTCAACAATCCTAACGCCTTTTACGAATTGATCCTGATAATCGAGAACTTTTATTCCAATGTCACTAAGTCCTTTGGGCGAGATTGTTTTTAATGATTCTTCTTTAGGAAGTGCCTCTAACACCAGTTTGATAATTAATACTTTTCCATCTCTGTAAAGTTTGATTGGAACGCTTTTCCCCACTCCGGCAAGTCCAGCTTCTACCTGTAGATAACTAGAATCACTAACGGTTCTTCCATCAAATTCCGTAATTACATCACCAGGCTGAACCCCTGCTCTAAATGCAGCACTATTACTTATTACTTCTTTTACCAAGGCGCCATGTGTATACGATAAGCCAATTTCTTTTGCCAATTCCGGCGAAACATTCTCAATCCTGACCCCCATTCCAGACCTAGAAGCCTTGCCATCTTTTTTTAATTGAGGAAGAAGGTATTTCACCTGGTCAATTGGAATAGCAAATGCAATACCTTGTCCAGAAGCACTGATTGCAGTGTTGATCCCAATAACCTCACCAGCCATATTAAGCAATGCGCCCCCTGAGTTTCCTGGATTTATTGGTGCGCTCAATTGGATAAAATCAAACAAACCTTTTTTTCCGGATGGCTGTATATCTCTACGCCCTCTTGCGGAAACTGGTCCAAAAGAAATTGAATGTTCGAGTCCAAACGGGTTTCCTATAGCCATTGCAAAATCCCCGATTTGAACTGCGGATGAATTTCCGAGAGGAATTACTGGCCAATCTTTTTTATTACTTTTTATTTGAATTAAGGCAACATCGGTATCAGGATCTGTTCCAACTATTTCGCCTTCATACTCTTTTAAATCATTGCCAATTTTAATTCGAATTTTGGACGCGCCTTCAATAACATGATTATTTGTCAACGCTAAGCCTGAAGGGTGGATCATGAAACCGCTTCCAAGTCCAGTATTTTTGCGTTCTTGTGTTTTAAAATCGAGACCAGGACTGAAAAATCGAAAGAAGTCATCAAAACCTGGAGGAAGTTGTGAATTAAATTGGTTGACTTGATTGTTTGATTCTGTTGTTACCACCAACACTGCCGGTTTTGCTCTATTTACCAAAGGCGCCAATGATGGAATTTGAGTAATTGCATTTTTTGCTTGTTCTTGACTTAATTCTACCCATATATCATTTGTTTTAGATGATAAAACAGATGGCTTGTCTCCAAAAAAGCCAGTTAAAAAAATCAACGGCAATGTGGCGCTTAGCAAAAATGCAATTTTTTTCATGGTTTCATTAAATCTCATTTGCTGATCAAAATTCAATAGGGAGATTTATTGATAATTATTATAATCACAGTGTCGCAAATTGTATATTTTTTTGATTAAATCTTAATATTCTACCAAATATAGTTGAAATTTTAATTTGCAGTTTATTTATTTTTGATATTATCTCTGTATGATATTATCTCTGTATAGTATTTAATATCAATAAAACATATGTGCGATATTATTCAATAAAAACTATTGAAAATAATTGTGTAATTATCTATATCGAATAATGCAGATGAAATAAGTTTATGGCCGCTTAGTCTAATTTGGTTAGGACAAGAGCCTCTCACGCTTTAGGTATGGGTTCAATTCCCGTAGCGGTCAATAAATTTAAGATGTAAATTTTTTGCAAGAAGCCAGGGATGCTAAGAATTCAATCAATGGCAGTCCTAAAATATTTGTAAAACTTCCATTCATAGAGACAACAAATTGACAACTCGAGCCCTGTATACTACAAGCTCCAGATTTATTTTTCCATTCACTAGTTTTGATATAATTGTAGATTTCATGCTCAGCTAAATCACGGAATGTTACTGTAGTATCGCATACATGACTGATTGTATTATTTTTAAATCGTATAGTGTATCCAGTAAATACTTTGTGAATTTTGCCCGATAATTTGGTAAGCATATTAAATGCTTGTAATTCATCTTTGGGTTTACCTAATATTTCATTATCTATTGCAATAACAGTATCCGCAGCGATTATTGGTAAAAATGCTTCACGAGAGACGGCCTGAGCCTTTTCATTTGAAAGACGTAATACTAGATTTTTTGGTGATTCGTTAAATTTTTGAGTTTCATTTATATTTGGATTTATTATAATTAATTTAAACCCAACAGCTTTTAATAGTTCTTGTCTTTTGGGTGAAGAAGAGGCCAATATAAGTTTTTTAAGATCCATATTTTCTAATAAAGCATAAATTGCTTTGTTTTATTTTTATCTGTTTCACGGATGAGATCAAAATCAACTACAAAAATAGTATAAGTAATTAATTTAGATCAATTTTTAAAACATCATAAAGAACACATAATAGAATAAAATTTTATTTATTCATTCTTTCCCTTAATTCTTTTCCAGAAACAAAAAAAGGTACCATTTTTTCAGAAACAAGAACCGATGCGCCAGTTTTAGGATTCCTTGCTTTTTTGGGTTTCCTTCTTCTCGTAGTAAATGATCCAAATCCCCTAACTTCTATTCTATTGTTACGCTTCAATGTAGATATCATAGATTCAAAAATAATTTGAATTGCTGATTCTATGTCTTCATAAGAAAAATAATTAAATTCATCTGCTATTATTTTAGTTAATTCCCTTTTTAACATAATTAGTAAACTACAGCATCAATCGAATGTTTTGTAAATCAATGTATTGTGTTTGAATTAACTAAAATTAAGCAGATGAATTATTTTGATTTGATACATATTCAAAATTCAGATATTGTTTTTCATTGCAAATTCCAATCAATTCAACCAAAACATTGTCTCCAATTTGAAAATTATTTTTTATTATTGGAGAAATTGATTCAGAGTTGTATGCGATCAGACCATCTACAGGAAGAGTTTTAAGTCGCACAAAGATCCCAAATCGAATTTTATTAATTATAATTCCAATATAACGTTTTTTAATGTTGTTTTTCATTAATTGTGCAATATGTAGAAATTGAATTTTTCTTTCAAATTCCATTATTTTTCGTTCTTGAATATTACAATGATATGCAATTTTTTTAAAATCTCTAACTTTATGCTTCTTGTTCCAAAATTCTCTTAAAATACGATGCGTCAATAAGTCCGGATATCTGCGTATGGGAGACGTAAAGTGCATGTAATGCCTAGAAGATAATCCAAAATGACCTATATTTTCAACATCGTAAAAAGCCTTCGTCATGCATTGAAGAAATATATTTTCCGGAATTGTTTTATTAAAATATTTTTTTGTGTAAAATACTAACTTTGATAAAAGTTGCTGATCGTTAATTGTATTAGTAGCGCTTGTTTGAGCTGCATAATCTTTAAATATCTTTTTTTTAATCAATATTTCAAATGCAGAATTGTTAAATTTTTTTAAAAAATAATAAATTTTTTCAAAGCCAGGTGGCTTATGTGTTCGAAAAATAGATTTAATATTTTGTTTTTTAAAAAAAATAGCAACTATTTCATTTGTTGTGATCATTAAATTTTCTATTAATAAATGCGATTCAGACAGGTTGGATGATATGATTGATAAAGGTTTATTTTGATTATCTAAAATTATTTGCTGCTCAGGTATTGCAAGATTAACAAAACCTCTCTTTAGGTATTTTTTTCTCAATATCAGACTTATTTGTCTAAGTGTTTTAATGCTTTCTAGTACTGTTTCTGGAATTTCATCTTTATTAAAGTAATCAGAATCAAATAAATCTTGAACTTGCAAATAGGTTAACTTTGCTTTACTTTGCATAACTGCAGGATATAAATTTATGTTATTAATTTTTCCGTCTTGCTTAATTGTGAAAGATACATTTATACATAATTTTGATACATATGGTTCCAATGAACATAGCTTATCTGATAATTTGGCTGGGAGCATAGGAATACAATTTCCTGAATAATAAATACTTGCAAATCTTTCACGTGCATCTATGTCGATTGCGGAATTTTCTTTTACATAATGTGCAACATCTGCGATTGCTATCATTACATTGAAATCTTTTTTTTGTTTAAATGCATAAACAGCATCATCAAAATCTTTCGTTGTTTCTCCGTCTATGGTGCAAAATGGAATGTTTGTAAGATTTATTCTGTTTTTAAATTCTCTCTTATTTAATCTAGTTTTTAATTTTTGTGTTAATTTGGTGTTTTCATAACTGAATTCTGTTTTAAATTCATATTCCTTAAGAAGAGAATTTATTTCATTTTGTAATGATTCAAATTGGTTTAATTTAAAACTGTTTTCATAATTTATTTTCATAATTTATTTTCATAATTTTTGGAGGTCTAAAAATTATTCTTATCGACAATTTTACAAATTTTTTAGATATTATGAATAATAATAACTTAAACTTAAAATTGATATATTCAACGATATTATCATATTTGTTATCAGCAATTAAGCAATAAACAATCATGGTTAATAAGCATATTTCGATAGTTGCAGGTTAAGAATATTCATACAATCTAAATATCTATTTCAAAAGATCAACACTATGTTATTTATTTGTATTTACTGTATTAAGGTGAATTGGAATCAAAACGTATTAGGCCGGATAAACCGCAAGCTTTAGCTCTTCTTAATAGCGAGCGCTTAATTGGTAAATCAAAATTTCCTTGAGCGTATATAGGTATAAAAATACGCCCAACCAAAAAGCATGCACTAGCTAACCAAATATAATTCATTTTCTTTATGCTAAGCTTGGTCATTTTTCGGTTTTTTAATGATGGAAAATCTATCGTCCCACTGCTGATTATTATAAATTTTGCGCCAGATTTTTCAAATGCTTTTGCGATCAACAATCCATCTGTCAAATCCAATCCCCCTGGGCACAATTCCTCTATCGTTAAAGCAACTCCACTTCCGGGTTTTAGATGTTTTATTAGAGTTCTGATTCGTGATTTTAAATTTGGAAGTGAGGAGGTTCTAGGAGATGCTAATCTTATGAGCGTATTATCTTCATCAATGGCCAGGAATGGCTTAGGAAATTCTGAGCGATTATAAATTTCAAATTGCATACACTGCATAATATACTAAATGCTTAAACGCAGTTAAGATATATCAAATATTTTATAGATATTGTTAAATAATTTTAATTTTAAAGTTTTTAAATTTTAGCCTTAATGTGTAATTCAATACCAAAAAAAAGGAAAGAAATATTAAATAATGAAAAATTAAATACTTATAGTTAAATTTTTAATATTTTAAAATTAAGTTCAGCCTTATTCCGGGTACTAAATTGTGATAAGTATAACAAATTAAAATAACGATCCAAATTTCAGATCTCATGGTCATTGACAAAGTTAAAAAATAATTCTTAAAATTAACACGTTATGCCAACAATTAATCAATTGGTCCGAAAGGGACGCAAGAACATAAAAGAACGTTCCAATGCACCTCATTTAGAGGAATGTCCTCAAAAACGTGGAGTATGCACTCGCGTTTATACCACAACTCCTAAAAAACCAAATTCCGCATTAAGAAAAGTGGCGCGTGTTCGCTTGACAAATGGTATGGAAGTTACAACTTACATACCCGGTGAGGGACACAATCTTCAGGAACATTCCGTAGTTTTAATTCGCGGTGGTCGAGTTAAAGATTTGCCCGGAGTTCGTTATCATATTGTTCGTGGAGCGTTGGATTCTGTTGGTGTTAGTAATCGTAAAAGAAGCCGTTCGAAATACGGATCAAAGAAAGGTAAATAGGTTTAAATATGCCAAGACATCGAGATGTTCCTAGACACATAATTCATCCAGATCCAAAATTTGGAGACAGATTAGTTGGAAAGTTTATTAATGTATTAATGATAGCGGGAAAAAAGGCAGTAGCTGAAAGTATTGTTTACGGTGCTTTTGAGATCATTAAGATAAAAATAAAAGATGATCCAATTAAAATATTTAAAAGAGCAATTGAGAATGTTAAGCCTCAGGTAGAGGTACGTTCTCGCAGAGTTGGGGGCGCTAATTATCAAGTCCCTATTGATGTTAGACCGGATAGAAAAATCGCATTAGCATTTAGATGGTTACGTGATTATTCGGCTGCCCGCAGCGAACGCACTATGCGAGATTCTTTAGCAGCTGAAATCATAGAAGCCTCGCAGGGTCGTGGCGGAGCAGTTAAAAAAAGAGATGATACCCATAGAATGGCTGAAGCTAACAGAGCTTATGCTCACTATCGTTGGTGATGAGAGTTAGAAAATGACACAAGATATTCCTCTAGAAAGAATTAGAAATATAGGCATTGTTGCGCATATAGACGCCGGAAAAACAACCACAACGGAGCGCATTCTTTATTATACGGGAATGAGCCACAAAATTGGAGAAGTTCATGATGGGTCCGCAACAACGGATTATATGGCCCAAGAAAGAGAACGCGGAATAACTATTACATCAGCTGCTGTAACGTGTTATTGGAAACATCGTGAAAATGAACTTTCGGATCCATATCGTATAAATATTATAGACACGCCTGGACATGTGGATTTTACAATTGAAGTTGAACGTTCTATGCGAGTTTTGGATGGAGCTGTAACGGTTTTTGATGGTGTAGCCGGGGTGGAACCACAGTCTGAAACCGTCTGGCGGCAAGCGGACAAATACAATGTTCCAAGAATGTGTTTTGTTAACAAATTGGATCGTACGGGAGCTAATTATTTTCGTTGTATCGAAATGATCAAAGATCGACTAAAGGCGAGACCCGTAATCGTTACACTGCCTGTTGGAATTGAAGCATCTTTCATTGGGATCATTGATCTTGTAAGAATGAAGGCTTTGATTTGGAGCAATGATAATTTGGGAGCAAATTATAACATTATTGAAGTTCCTGAAGAATACAAAGAGCAGGCGCAAAGGTACAGAAAAAATCTTATAGAAGATTGCGCAGATGTTGACGATCTTTTCGCGGAAAAATATTTAAGTAATCAGGAAATAAGTGAAAGTGATGTCCTTGCAGCACTTCGTATCGGTACTCTGTCTGGAAAATTTGTTCCAACTATTTGTGGATCTGCTTTTAAAAACAAGGGTGTGCAATTTATGTTGGATTGTGTTGTTGATTTTTTACCATCGCCTTTGGATATTGCGGATGTAAAAGGAAAACTTCCCAATGGCCAAACAGTTACCCGTAGCGCCAGTGAAAAGCAACCGTTTTCCGCATTGGCATTTAAAATTATTAATGATAAATATGGGCAATTGACGTTTATACGTGTTTATTCTGGCCTCCTTAAGAAGGGCGATGTAATTACCAATATGCGTTCCGAGAAAAAAACACGTATTGGAAGATTGGTTCGTATGTTTGCTGATAAGAGAGAAGATATTGAAGAGGTTGGAGCTGGTGGAATCGTTGCGGTCGTGGGCTTGGAGGCCACAACTGGAGACACTTTGTGTGATCCAAATAATCAGATTATTTTAGAATCTTTAGAAATTCCCCCAGCGGTTGTAAAGCTTGCAATCGAACCAAAAACTAAAGCAGATCAAGAAAAAATGGGTATAGGATTAAGTAAATTAAGTGCTGAAGATCCGTCGTTAAGGTTAAGCGTTGATGAAGAAACAAGTCAGACCACTATTGCGGGAATGGGAGAACTTCATCTTGAAATTATTGTTGATCGTTTGAAACGAGAGTTTTCAGTTGAGGCAAATGTAGGAAAACCTCAAGTTGCCTACAGAGAAACCATAACAAAAAAAATAAAACAAGAAGGAAAATATATCAAACAAAGCGGAGGCCGTGGTCAATATGGTCATGTTTGGTTGAAAATAGAACCCAATGAAGTTGGTAAGGGGTTTGAATTTATTAACGAGGTGGTTGGAGGAACTGTTCCCAAGGAGTACATTCCAGCAGTTAAAAAGGGTATAGAGGAAGCACTGTCCTCCGGAATTCAAGCAGGCTATCCAGTTGTTGACATTAAGGCTACAATATTTGATGGAAGTTACCATGATGTCGATTCAAATGAAATGGCATTTAGAATAGCTGCTTCTATGGCATTTAAAGAAGGTGCTAAAATTGCTTTTCCGATTATTCTAGAGCCTATCATGAAAGCTGAGATTATTACACCTGAGGAGTGGATGGGAGACGTAATAGGTGATTTAAATAGTCGCAGAGGTCGTATCATGGGAATGAATGATCGCAGTGGAATGAAGATTATAGAATCAAATGTGCCATTAGCTGAGATGTTTGGATATGCTAATGATTTACGTTCTAAGACTCAAGGTAGAGCAACTTATACCATGGAATTTAGTCATTATGAGCAAGTACCTAATGCAATTGCTCATGGGATAATATCTAAAGCAGTAGGTTTATAACTTACTTAAAAATTAAGGAGTATTTAAGAAATGTCAAAAGAGAAGTTTACCCGCGATAAACCCCATGTAAATATTGGGACTATAGGTCATGTAGATCATGGTAAAACTACCCTATCAGCAGCTAT
>JAHFEE010000009.1 GCA_023248655.1 Myxococcales bacterium | reverse complement strand
TTGCCCCCATTGTCCAATATTCCCCACTGCTGCCTCCCGTAGGAGTCTGGGCCGTGTCTCAGTCCCAGTGTGACTGGTCGTCCTCTCAGACCAGTTACCCGTCGTAGCCTTGGTGGGCCATTACCCCGCCAACAAGCTGATGGGACGCGGACCGATCATTTGGCGCGGTAAACCCGCTTTCTTCTTTCAAGGCGAACCTTAAAAGAACTTATCCAGTATTAGCCCGCGTTTCCGCAGGTTATCCTGAACCAATAGGTACGTTATCCACGCGTTACTCACCCGTGCGCCGCTCTCACCAAAAAGCGAACTTCTTGGATCGCGCTCGACTTGCATGTGTTAGGCATGCCGCCAGCGTTCGTTCTGAGCCAGGATCAAACTCTCCACTTAAACTGGCTAAAACTTGTTCTGACTTTTAATTCTTCGCAGAATTAAATCCCTTTAGAAATTAACGTTTAGTATTTCAGTTTCTTATTTAGTTTTCAGAGAGCTTTGAAGTCTTCACCTTGCTTAAGAAGATTTACTCCAATCAATCACAAACAAACTTCTTAGCAAATAACTTTCTGATAATACTCATTTTATCATTAAGATCAAGTAAAAAATTTAAAAGCATTTTTTTTAAAAAAAACTCTTTTAAAATTAAGGCATTACGTTTGATTTGAATTCAAATCAAAGATCCTTTTTCCGCTTTAAAAAAATATATAATTAAAAATATTATATAATTAATTAATGATATCAGAATTATCGACATTAATAAATTTGGTTATGTTACTTAAAAAACGTAATTCAAATTGTCCAGTTGGCCCATTTCGATTTTTGGCAATTATAACTTCCGCAATTCCAATTTTGTTTTCTGGAGTTTTATCTCTCAGGTAATATTCTTCTCGATACAAGAATGCTATAATATCAGCATCTTGTTCTATTGCTCCAGATTCCCTGAGATCACTCATCATTGGACGCTTGTCGGTTCTTGATTCTACTCCTCTATTTAATTGTGATAATGCGATAACTGGAATTTTTAATTCACGCGCTATACTTTTTAAACCTCTGGATATTTCCGCAACCTCTGATGCTTTATTTTCATAAGTATCAGACCCAGTCATGAGTTGAAGATAATCAATTATGACTAATTTTATATTATTTCTTAATGCCAATCTTCTGCATTTGTTACGCATTTCAAATATAGACAATATGGGTGATTCATCAATATACAAAAGAGCTTCTCCAAGATGACCCGCAGCAGCAACCAACTGCGCAAATTCGTCACGCTGAATTACCCCTCTTTTCAGGTCAGTTAAATCCAATTGCGCCTCTGCGCCTATTAAACGATGAACTAATTGCTCGGAACCCATTTCGAGAGAAAAAAAAGCAACTGGAATTTTACTATTCATTGCAACATGTGATGCAATATTTAAAGTAAATGCCGTTTTACCCATTGATGGCCTAGCAGCAATAACAATTAATTCTCCAGGCTGAAGTCCGCTGGTTATCCGATCAAAATCCACAAATCCAGAAGAAATGCCAACTAAATGTGTTTTATTGTTATACATTGACTCCAACCTAGATAGAGCTATGTTAACCAATTCCTGAATTGGCATTATACCTTTTTGAGAAATTTCGTCTCTGATTTGCAAAATGATTCGTTCTGCTTCATCTATTACATCAAATACTTTCCTGTCTTGACGATAAGAAGATTGCACAATCTTAGTTGCGGCAGTTATCAATTTCCTAAGTATCGATTTATCTTTTACCAGTTTAGTATAAATGCTAATATGAGCAGAAGTAGGAAATAGTGTTTCCAGTTGTGCAATAAAAACAGGACCGCCTACTTGATCTAATTTTTGCATTTTAATTAATTCATCTACTACGGTTATTGTATTGATAGGATGATGCTCTTGATGTAAATTATGCATCGCATTAAATATTATAGCATGTGTTGGATGATAAAAATCACTAGCTCTCAAGCATTCAAGATTTACAGTTTCAAAAGCATCTTGATTAATTAAAAGCGAACAAAGTATTCCACGTTCAGCATCTAAAGCATGCGGGGGTTGGAATTTGGAAGATAAGTTCAAATGAGTTTTTTCAAGGCTATCAGCTTGTAAGCCTTCTTTTATTTCTTTAAAAATATCGCTAATAAATATCGATTCATTGTTCATTTTAAAACCTAAATTAAGTGGATTATTAAATTAATTTTAAAGTTAAAATTAAATAAGATTCACTAATCAAAAATAATCAACCTCTTAATTACAATACCATTATATTATCTTAAGTGTAAATTTAGATAAATTTTAAAATTTTATACTTAAGAATGTCTAAATTACAATAAACCCAATTTAGATTTTGGTTTGAAATTCGCCAGATGTAACAAGAAGTCGCAACATAACCTTACAATCTAATGCAAATTCCAAATCCTTTCTAGCAGCAGAACCAATTCTTTTAAGTACAGTTCCGTTTCTGCCAATAACAATAGGTTTATGTTTATCTTTTTTGACTTTTAAAATTGCCGAAATATAAATTATTTTTTTATTATTATCATTTCTATGTTTTTCATTAAACAACTCAATCATAACTTCTATAGTATAAGGTATTTCTTCATTTAGGTTCAATAAAACTTTTTCCCTTATCAACTCACAGGCAAGATCTTTCTCCGTAGAATCAGTAACAAATTTATCATCAAACATAAATTCATGTATTGGCAATTTGTCTCCTATGATTTTGATAAAATCATCAAATCCCTGCCCTGTTTTTGCTGATAATAATAATATATCCGATGGATTTATTAATTTTTGCCAATTCGAAATAACTGGTAAAAGTTCTGATTTTTTCTTAAAAAGATCTATTTTGTTTAAAATTAAAATAAGATTTTGAGGCAAGGGGGTTAAAGGTTTTTCGGGTTTTAATTTACAATTTGCAATCCATAGAAATACATCAGTTTTTAAGACAAAATTACGATTTAAAACACCAGGAGTATCAACAAATATAAATTGTTTATTACTCAAAGTAAGCACACCATTTACAACGCGGCGTGTTGTGTTTATTTTATGGGTTACTGGGGATATTTTCTGACCAATTAATTTATTTAAAATAGAACTTTTTCCAGAATTTGGAAGGCCAATTAGTGCAACAGTTCCGCAACGCTTAATCATATAGTTTAAATTCCATTTAATTGAACAATTTTATTTTATTGTTTTCATTAAGTTTAAATAATGGAGCTGGCCGGAATCGAACCGGAAACCTCTAGAGTGCGATTCTAGTGCTCTACCAATTGAGCTACAACCCCATTTTGTAATTCGTTATTCGTTATAACAATATTTTATCTCTTCAATAAATAAATCATCTTAACAATTAATAAAATGATCAAAATGTAATATAACAGTTTCTAGTATTAAATAAAGGATTTAACAAGTATTTTAAAATTAAACAATATTATCTAAATTAAATACTTAGGGGATCTTCTGGCCAAAAAATTTTCATAGCATTCTGTCCGGTATTTTTAATAATTTCAGAAATAGGCATAAATTTTATTTCTGAAATTTTTTTAAGTGTTAATTGTATAAACTGAGACTCATTGATAATTCCTCTGTAGGGAACTGGCGTCAAATATGGAGCATCGGTTTCAATGAGTAGTCTGTTCATCGGAATCATGGATATGATATCATGAAATTTTTTTGAATTATTAAAAGTCACAATTCCGGAAATAGATAAACAACAACCAATATTTAGAAAATTATATGCGTCTTTTATATCACCCGAGAAGCAATGGATAATTTTACCACGTAAATGGTGTGAATCTTTAAGTAAAGCAATGCAGTCGTTATATGCATCACGTACATGAACAATCAATGGTTTGTTAAAATCCCAAGCTAATTGTATTTGAGACTCAAAAAATTTTTTTTGTATAGAATGATTTGAATTTCTGTAATAATCAAGTCCACATTCGCCAACACCTATACATTTTTTATCCTTTAAAATTCTCCTTAATTTATTTATATAATCATTATCAGCAATTATGGAATCATTTGGGTGAATTCCTGCAGAAAAATAAACATCTGATAGATTTGTGCTAATTTCTCTGGCGGCAATTGATTCATTGATATTGCAGCCTATGTTAATGAAACGTTGCACTCCGGCCAGGCGAGCATTTTCAAGTATATTCAATTTATTTAAATGACAATGTGTATCAATTAACATAACAAATATTCAATACTCTGAAAATGAATTATTGCCAAATTGCCTATTGTAGCTAAATATAATTATAATTTTATTTTTCATATTTGTTTTTTATAATTTTTAAATTAGTAAAATCACAATATTTATTAAATTAAATCATTTTGAATCTAAATAGATAAATTTAAATTTTTATTTTTGCTTCAATAAATACAATAAATACGGCATATTTTATGCAATATCGTTGCAATATTTATCAACTATAAAGTAAATCTCCAAATTAGAATTATATTTGATATGATCTAAAATTATGTTTGCTGAAGGTTATATTGGAATATCTGGAACCATCGGAGTGGGTAAGTCAACGCTAACGCAAGAACTTGCTCAGGCTCTCAATTTTGAACCTATATTGGAAGAGGTAGATGGAAATCCTTATCTGGAAAAATTTTACACTAATATGAAAGATTATGGAACCATGATGCAAATTTGGCTCTTAAATCATAGATTTCGGCAACATCGCGAATTCGTTACCCGAATAAGTCTTGGAAAGATAAAGGGAGTAATACAGGATCGAACGATTTGGGAAGATACAATTTTTGCCAGAATGTTAAACAACCACCCTTCAAAAATTATTAGTGATTTAAATTATAATACCTACCTGGATTTGTTTGACAACATGGTGCTTAGGGAGCTTGTGTTTCCTCAACTTCTTATCTATCTTGATTGCAAACCAGAAACTGCAATAAAAAGAATAAAAAATCGAGGAAGAGAAATTGAACAAAGTATAGATATTGAATATTTAATGGCGCTTAAGGAAAATTATGATCAATTTATAATAGAAATGGAAAACGCCGGTGTGCGTATTTTGCGTATTTCATGGGAAGAATTTAAACCAATATCTGATATAGTAAAACAAATTCATCAATTTTCGCTTAAACCCTCCAATTTTACAAAATGGGTACGCCCTATGAGAAAATAAATACAATACCTAAAATATAATATTATTTAAGTTAGTATTCATAAATTTTCATTATCGGGCACAATTGAAGATGAAATTAATTTTTCGTATCGTTTAATAATAATTGCAGCTAAAAAAATCCAAATTGACATTAAAAATAAAACGATGTGCATACTAAACGAAGTTAACCCAAAGGCAAGTAAGAATATCATTAAAAGTGCGGCACTGCTTTTTGCAGCTCTGTAAACTAAAATATCAATTAAAGCCTTCCCTTGTGTTTTCTCAAGATGGTTTAATGGAATATAGAGCATCTCTTTTGAGGACCTAAAAATAGAGTAATCAAAGCATTTACTGATAACTTTTAACAAAGTTGCCATATAAAAATGTGGCAGAATTATAAAACCTGTGAGAGCAACTCCTAAAACAATCGGAATTCCAACGAAAACACCATTTATTCCAAGAAATTTTAAAATATAGCCAGAGAAAAATTGTAAAAGTGCAGCTATTGAATTGTCTAAAGTGTGTACTTTTCCTATTATTTCAGTTCTGGTATCCATATCGCTATAAGTTTTTTGAAGTAATGTATTGAATTGCAAATCAATTAGAGAAATTGAAATTTGTACAATTCCAATTAAAAACATAAGAGGTAAGAGATATTTACTTGCTCTGATTACGGAAATACCCTGAATTCCAAATGTTCTTTTTTGTTCGCTTCCAGCAATTGGAGTGGCTGTAGATTTCATATTGTTACTCTTTGCAAAAATCCACGTTAACAACGTGCATCCCAGCAAGCATGGAATTACCCCAAAAAGAGCATTTTGTGTACCGTATCTCCTCGCCACTAATCCAACAAGTAAATTACTAAATCCGCCAAAGGAACTGATTGCCAAAACAAATCCATATGATTTTCTAGCAGACTTAAGACTGAAAAGAGTGTCCGCAAGGCTCCAAAAAATTTCTATCATCAGAACCATATAAACCTCACGCCATATGTACAACATATACACGGAACCCGGGGTGCCAATTTTGTATAACAACAGACAAATGAGCATAATTAAAATTGATATAATTCCCGAGCAACCCAGTAAATATATCAAAGAGTAACGAGTGTTAAAATAATTGTATACAATCATTACCAAAGCTGTCATAAATGGAGATAGCAGATAAACCAATGGAAAATTCTGTGCGCCATGATGTTCGACGAAAAGACTATCAGTCACAGGCCTGGCAAATCCATAGCTAGCTATAATACACAAACCCAGCAAAGAAAATTGTATCAATTTAAAATCAAATTGAAACTTTTTGAAGTTCACGATATCTGATCATTATCAGTAATATTTTTATTTTTCAATGAAATAAATTAAAAATAATTGATTATTTTAATTTTTTAGCTTCTTTTAAAGAAATAACTCTTAATTAAACGTATTGGACTTGTAAAATATTATCAATCTTAAAATATAATGTATATGAATATACACATTGAATCAAAGACTAACAGAAATAATGAAACCCATAAAAAAACAATTAAAAATTCCTGGTGATAAATCAATATCACACAGAGCATTGATTTTAGCTGCAATAGCAAATGGCGTAACGGAAATTAGAAATATATCAAAAAGCAGAGATGTTTTATCAACGATTACATGTTTAAAGAATCTTGGAATTTTTATAAAAATTAAAAAATCAACTGCATTTGTGTTTGGAAATGGATTACATGGGTTAAGAAAATCAAATCGATATCTTGATTGTGAAAATTCCGGAACAACCATGCGCTTGCTGATGGGCTTACTGTGTTCTCAGAGCTTTACATCAATATTAGTTGGTGATGAATCCTTATCAAAAAGACCAATGTGGCGAGCCGCTGAGCCGCTTGTCAAAATGGGGGCTCGTATAAGTTTGCATAAAAATAATTTTGCGCCAATAGTAATAAATCCAACAAAATTACATGCAATTAATTTTTCTCTCAAGATAGCAAGTGCTCAAATTAAATCCGCAATTATATTATCTGGATTATTTTGTTCTGAAATTACGACTTTGTCGGGATTAATTGAAACGAGAGATCATACTGAACGGCTACTGAAATTGTTTAATTCCAATATTGGAATTGTTAAAAATTCAACAATTCTAATAAAAGGTAATCAGAAATTGAATTCATGTGTAATTAATATTCCCGGAGATCCATCCTCTGCAGCTTTTTTTATAATAGCAGCATGTCTTGTTCCAAATGCGAAAATAAAATTAAACAAAATTTTATTAAACCAAACCAGAATTGGATTTATTAACATTTTGAAAAGAATGGGAGCGAACATAAATATAGAAACAAAGTCCATTGAAAACTGTGAGCCTCTTGGAACCGTTACGGTAAGTTATTCAATTTTGCACGCTATTCAAATTTATGATCATGAAATATCAAATATAATTGACGAAATTCCGATTTTATCAATTGCCTTCACTCAAGCTATTGGAATTAATGCAATAAAAAACGCACAAGAACTCCGTACAAAAGAATGTGATAGACTTAATGCAATTTCTCATAATCTTAAAAAAATGGGAGTTGATATAAAAGTAATGCATGATGGTTTTAAGATCAAGGGACCTCAGAAATTATCAGGAACACAAATCGAAACCTTTGGAGATCATCGTATAGCGATGGCATTTAAGATTGCGGGGTTAATAGCAGTAAGTGAAATAAAAATTGATAATGAGAAATGTATTGAAATTTCAGATCGGAATTTCAATAAGAATTTTGAAATATTTAAAACAAATTATATAGGATAAATGTAAATATGACATCAAAATGGAAACCAGATAGTTGGCAAAATAAATCTGCATCACAGATTCCAACATATGTAGACAAAAAAAAAACAAATATCGTTAAAAATAAAATTTTATCCTATCCTCCATTAATTCTTGCACATGAAATAAAATCACTTAAAAAACAATTAAAAAAAGTCTGTAATAGAAAAGCATTTATTATTCATGGAGGAGACTGTGCGGAAAGTTTTTCAGAATTAACGCTTAACACTATTCAAAATAACTTTACGCTTCTTTTGCAAATGTCCTTAATATTAGGCTTGGTTCATAAAAAACCAATTGTGCAAATAGGAAGAATTGCTGGTCAATTCGCCAAACCTCGTTCTAGCGAATTTGAAATCTTAAATAACAAATCTCTTTATTCTTATAGAGGCGATATTATCAACAAGTATAAATTTGATAAAAATTCCAGAAAACCAGATCCTTTAAGAATGGAAAAAGCGTATTTTCATTCTGCTGCCACGTTAAATTTATTAAGAGCACTATCTGAAAAAAGTACGTTTCCCAAAAAACAATTATCCATATTTGATCAAAATTTTTTAAAATTTAATTTAGAACATGAATTAATTATTAAAAAAATACATTACATCTTTGAATATTTAAATGTAAACAAAAATAAATTTTGTAAATTGGGAAAATTTTATATATCTCATGAAGCATTACTTCTTCCATATGAAGAAGCAATGCTTAAACTTGATGATTCAAATGTTGAAGATTATTATGATAGTTCCGCTCATTTACTGTGGATCGGAGAAAGAACCAGAGATATTAACGGAGCTCATGTGGAATTTATGCGAGGAATTTCCAATCCAATAGCAATTAAATGCAGCTCTAAAATTTTACCAGAAGAATTAGTAAAACTAATAGATGTGCTAAATCCAAAAAATGAAACAGGACGACTAATTGTAATCACTCGATTTGGGTATAATAAAATTGAAGAATTCTTACCAAATTTAATAAGGAAAATAGAACAAATTGAAGGAAGAAATGTTATTTGGTGTTGTGATCCAATGCATGGAAATACTTTTACAGCATCTAATGGATATAAAACTAGAAATTTTATTCAAGTTTTAAGTGAAGCTAAAAGATTTTTCGAAATTCATAAAAATGAAGGAAGTTATGCGGGTGGAATTCATTTAGAAATGACTGGAAAACATGTTACGGAATGCATTGGAGGAAAAATGAATATATCAGAAAAAAATCTAAAAACGGATTGTTATAAAACTTTATGTGATCCAAGATTCAACAGTTATCAAGCTTTGGAATTTGTTTTACAATTGATTGATCAAAGCTCTTATTAAAAAAATACAAAAAGTTTTTTTTCCCCTTTATTATTCGATAAGTTAATAACATACTGCAAATCCATACTTGCCTAACAATTATATCTTGATACAAAAATAATAATTATGGTGATAATCAGAGAACTTACACAAAAATATAACGATCTTTTCAATAATGCCATTAAATCTCTTGAAAATCGTTTAAGTGTATTTGTTTGGAAGGGATTTTTTGAAAAATTGAAATTTGTTTCGTTTGAAAATAGTAATTTAACAATATCGTCTCCATCTCTATTCCATAAAAATTGGATCAAAAATCATTATTTAAAAGAATTACAAAAAGCAATTATTGATATTTTTGGAAATTCAATTCAATTTAATCTCGTTGTTACAGAAGACAGTAACAAGGAAAATACAATTTCGGAAAAATTATACAAATCAAAAAGAGTCACCAATAATTATAAAAAATTGATAACAATAAAAAATAAGGATAATTCAGATATTATTAAGTTAATGCAATTGAATCCAATGTATACTTTTGACAATTTTATATTTGGGCAATTTAACAATGCTGGTTTTACGGCGGCGCGCAAAACAGCCGAGCAACCAGGGAAAATATATAATCCACTTTTCATTTTTGGACCTACCGGTGTTGGGAAAACACATTTAATGCAAGCAATTGGCTTACATGTTTTACAAAATAAACCAACTACTAAAATTTTATATATCACCGCTGAGCAATGGGTAAATTCCTTCATATTATCAATAAAAAATAAACATTTCGATAATTTTAGACAAATATTTCGCGATAATTGCGATGTTCTTCTTATTGATGATATTCAATTTCTTTCCAATAAAAATGCGAGTCAAGATGAATTCTTTTATATGTTCAACAGTCTTCATCAATCCTGTAGACAGATAGTTATTACGTCTAACAAGTGTCCAAATGAAATTAATGATTTATCCGAGCGGCTTAAAAATAGGTTTTCGTGGGGACTGAGCGTAGATATTAACCAACCAGAACTTAAAACAAGAATTAAAATTATTAAAAAGAAATCAGAAAATCTTAAAATTAATCTATCTGATGATATAATGCATTATATCGCAAATAACATTAAAACCTCAACACAGGAGCTCGAAGGAGCACTATTAAGGTTATCTGTTTTCATGACAGAAGCAAAAAAAGAGGTATCGCTTTCAATGATTCAAGAATGTTTATCTCCAATTCTTAAAAGAAAGATAAATATCTTAGATGTGGAAAAAATTTGCGAACATGTTGCAGCCTATTATAATATAAAACCATCTGAATTAAAAAGTAAAAGTCGACAAAAACAAATCACGCTAGCCAGACAGATAGCAATGATGCTTTCACGAGACATGACATCTCATAGTCTTTCTGAAATTGGCCGTTTATTTGGAAACCGAAATCATTCCACTGTTATATCGTCTATTAAAAAAATAAACGAAATGCGCGAAATAGATTTAAATATGCAGGCAATATTATCACAATTTGAGAAACACTTATCAAATAATTATTAATATCATTTAATGCGTGGATTAAATTTTGATTCCCTTGAAAGAATTTCAAATAATTCCTTTTCTCTTAATGTTAGTTTTGATGGGATCTGAATTCTAAGAACTAAATAAAAGTCCTTACCAGACAAGTCACCCTTTCCCTTGAGCCTCATTCGTGTTCCATTTTGAGAACCTTGTGGAATTTTGAGCTTAACCTTGCCCAATGGTGTCTGTACGTCCAAAGCTGTTCCCAGTGCAGCTTCCCATGGGCTTAATTCTAAAACCATATCGGTTTTTAATATTTTGACATTGTCTGGATTTGAATAAAATTGGTCTTTTTTTTGCTGATTATTATTTCCAAAAATTGTGTCAAAAAAACTGCTAAATCCACTAAATCCATGCATCGGATCCGATGCGTTTGATTTTTTAAAATCAAAATGTATATTTTGCCATCCGGAGGGAGTATTAAAATTATCTCCAGCCTTCCAGTTCATACCTAGGGCATCATATTTTTTTCGAGATTCTGAATCTTTCAAAACTTCGTATGCTTCAGATACTTGTTTAAATTTATCCTCGGCATTTTTTTCTTTATTTACGTCAGGGTGATACTGTTTTGCTAATTTTCGATAAGCCTTTTGTATCTCTTCTTGAGTAGCGCTTCGAGATATATTTAATATTTTATAATAATCTTGAAATTGGATTGTCATTTAATTTCAAGATTATTATAAAATATTGATTTTGTAAAACAACATATTATATTTTATTAAAGAAACAAATTGAATTAATTAAACGTCTCCTGCTTTTATTTCACAAAACACACCAGGAGCAATAAGCTTTTTGATAGTTTTTAAAATTTGTTCCGTTGTTACGTTTTCTATTTGTTTTAAAAAATTATCCTGAAAGTCAAACCTTCGATTCAATTCCATGTTTCCATTTAAAACACTCAAAAGATAAGCATCATTTGATAGAAGGTTTTGTATCATTAAACGATAACTGTTTTTGCTTTCTTTGAGTTCATCTTCTGTGATACCCATTTCTAACCAATTTGTATACTCTTCCTTAAGAGCACTCAGTGCCCTTTCAGCGTTGGAATTTGAAACCATTGCAAATAAATTTAAGGATGCATTTGCTATTTGTTTATTTAACTCAAGTCGAGACCCTGCTCCATAAGACAATCCATCCTTTTCTCTTAATCTGTTCCAAATTCTTGATTTCATGCTCTCTCCAAGAATATAAGTTGCAATGCGTATTTCAGGATATTCAAACATTGTATCTTCTAATCGAATATTTGTTCCAATAGCAACCAGAGCCATTTGTTTATCCGGAGTTATTATCTTTCTGTTCTCCGCTAAAACTTCTTTAAATGGTTTTAAAATTGGTTCGAATTTTTTCTTTAATTTTAATTTCCAATTACTAAAATGTTTCTCAATTTCGCTTTCAATATTTTTAGAATTAAATGATCCAATTATGGATACATTTAAATTGTCGGCACTGTAAAATTCATTATAAAGTGTCTTTAATTCTGAAAGTTGCAGATTTTTAACTTGATCAATACTTTCCGAGATATTAGAAACATAATAAATACTTTCTTTTGGCCATGGATTTTCAAGTCTAGCAAGTTCATTAAACCCTAAACTTTTTGGATCAGTAATCGCTTCCTCGAGATCAGATAATTCTTTTTTCCTAATTATCTCAAATTCAAATTCATCAAGAGCAGGTTTTTTTATAATTTCAGCAACAATACCCAGCACTGAAATAATATTTTCCTTATCACTAGTAATATCAATTATGGTCTTTCCCAGTGAACCACTCATTGATACGTTTGACTGAAGAATGTTTAACTCATCCTGAATTTGTTGAAATGTTTTTTCTTTTGTTCCTCTCATAATGAGCTGTGGCAACAAGAAAGCACTGTCTTTATAAGATGTTAATGTATTTGCGGTTCCATATCTAAAAACAAGACTAACCTTAACCCTATCTCCTCTTGTTTTTTTATATAACGACGCAATTCTAATATTATTTTTAAGTGTTTTATATTCCGTTCTTTGATCTAGGTTTTTAGGTGTTGGATCAAATTCTTCACCATGAGCCAACGTATCCTTACTTTCATAATTTTCTAAAATATTTACCATACTTGGTGAATTTTGAATTTGTACTCGTATCGGATTTTCTACTGGCAAAAATACACCACTGGTTCTATTGCTTTCTATGAAATAATTTCTAGCCACTCTTTTAACATCATCTACTGTAACTTTTTTAATTTGATCTCGCTGCCAAAAGTAAAGACGATAATCTCCCTGAGCAATTGATTCACTTAAATGTATCGATATTTTCCTACTATCAGAATTTGAAATTTTATAATCTCTCAGAAACCTCGCAACGCTTCTTTTAACTCTTTCTTCAGTTATGAATTCATTCTGGTTATTTTCAACGGCAGAAATCAATTTATCCTTTAACTCATTTATTTCTAATAAACCTGTTGATTTTGCAAAAATCATAGCCATTCCCGGTTCGGCTAATTCATAAGCAAAACCAAAAACATCAGAAACAGATCCAGTTTTAACAAAATCGTCGTACAGATAACCACCAGGTTCCTGGGTAAGAATGTCAATAAAAATTCTAATTGCAGCAAAGTCAGTATGAGATCCAGATGGAATATGATAACTTGTACCCATTATAGGCACTTCTCCCACACGCATCAATTTAACAAAACGTGATCCATCTTGAATTGGCTCCTCTGTATACGTTTGGTCTAGTACACGCTTTGGTTTTGAAATTTTTCCAAAACACTCTTTAACTAATTTTATAGCTATTTCTTTTTCAAACTTTCCAGAAATCACTAAGACTGCGTTATCTGGTTGATAATATTTTTTATAGAATAATTTTAAATTCTTAATTGGAACACGTTCAATATCGCTCCGATTGCCAATTGTGCTTTTTCCATAATTATGCCACCTGAATGCTGAAGATAAAATTTGGTCATGTAAAACATTTATTGGATCATTTTCACCAATCTCAAATTCATTTCTAACCACAGTCATTTCTGAATCTAGATCTGATTTTCGAATCCAGCTATTTATCATTCTGTCGGATTCGAGTTCTAGGGCAAATTTAATATTTTCATAACTTGCAGGCATTGTTTCAAAATAATTAGTTCTATCGTACCATGTGGTAGCATTGAAAAAAGCACCCCTATTCTCCAGTGCGCCTTTTATATCTGGATATTTAGGTGTCCCTTTAAATAAAAGATGTTCCAGGAGATGCGCCATGCCTGTTTCTCCTCTTCCTTCATATCGCGAACCAACCAAATAAGTAATATTCACCGTAACTGTTGACTGTGACAAATCTGGAAATAACAAAATTTTTAAACCATTTTCTAATTTATATTCAAAAATTCCTTCAAACTCTCTCGTAAATTTTGGATGTGTACTCATATAAAAATCACCAAGTGTATAGTATAATAAAAAAAAATATTTTAGCATAAAGTATTTTTTTTAAAATATCATAATATATATCAAAAAAATATTATAAATGTCCTCAATTGCTCATTGATGCTATGAAATCTGAATTAGTTTTAGCGTTTTTCATTCGACTTAACATAAATTCCATTGAGTCAATAACATTTAATGGGTGTAAAAGTTGTCGTAATACCCAAACACGATTCAAAATATCCTTGTCTAGTAAATGTTCCTCTTTTCTAGTGCCTGATTTGTTAATATCCATACATGGAAATATGCGTTTTTCCATCAATTTTCGATCCAACACAATTTCAGAATTTCCGGTTCCCTTAAATTCTTCAAAGATTACCTCATCCATTCTGCTTCCAGTATCAACCAATGCAGTACTTATAATTGTTAAAGATCCACCTTCTTCAATGTTTCGAGCAGCTCCAAAAAAACGTTTTGGTTTATGTAAAGCATTGGAATCAACACCGCCTGATAAAATTTTTCCACTTGGCGGAACAACAGTATTGTAGGCTCTGCCTAATCTGGTAATACTGTCCAATAAAATTACAACATCCTTTTTCATTTCCACTAAACGTTTAGCTTTTTCGATCACAATCTCTGCGACCTGTACGTGTCGCTGGGCAGGTTCGTCAAATGTAGATGCGATAACTTCTCCCTTAATGTGGCGACGCATATCAGTAACTTCTTCTGGGCGTTCGTCGATAAGAAGAACAAGAAGTGTAACTTCAGGGTGATTGGTTGTAATAGCATTTGCAATATCTTGCATTAAAACAGTTTTACCGGCACGTGGAGGAGCAACGACCAATGCGCGTTGTCCTTTACCAATTGGGCAAAATAAATCGATTATCCTTAATGAATAATTTGCAGGCGAACATTCGAGTTTAAATCTTGAATTTGGATACAGTGGAGTTAAATTATCAAAAGATACCTTGTTTCTATGTTCCATATAGGAGATTCCGTTTATTGTATCCAAATTCAGTAAAGAATAATAACGTTCCTTGTCGTTTGGTTGCCTAATTTGGCCTCTAACAAAATCTCCAGTTCTTAATCCATAGCTGCGTATTTGCGATGGAGCAACGTAAATATCATCAACAGAGGGCTCGTAATTATAAGCAGGTTCTCTAAGAAATCCATATCCATCCGAAAAGGTTTCCAGTATTCCCCCTCCAAGCATTATGCCATTATTATCTGACTGCCATTTCAATAAAGCAAAAACTATATCTTGCTTTCGAAGTAAGGATTGCAAATCTATCCCAATTAAGTTTGATCTAGCTTGAAGATCTTCTATTTTTAAGTGCTTTAATTCAGACAAATCCATTGGTTTAACTTCAGGATTAATATTAGCATTCTGGTTTACACTTAATATTGGATGTGTTGGATATTTGGATTTTTTATCTTTAAGATTAAGGTTGTTTGACCGATTTCTGCGTTTAACTTCGCTCATTGAAAATATGCTCCTGGGGCCATGTTTGAATTAGCTCGATTAATGTCCGAACCCCAAATGCCGTTCCTCCTACATTGACATAAGGATGCTCTCTTTCGTTTCGAGCTGGTCCCGCTATGTCTAAGTGTGCCCATAATACATTGGGTTCTATAAATTTTTGTAAGAAAAGAGCAGCAGTAATAGCACCTCCCCAACGTTCACCTGTATTTTTAAGGTCCGCAAGTGGGGTTTTCAATTGTTCAAATAAATCTTCATTTAATGGCAATCTCCAGTAATTTTCACCGATGTCATTAGATTTTTGTAAAATTTTCTCAGATAAATAATCGCTATTGCTAAATAAACCAGCCATATTTTGACCAAGTGCAATCACGCAAGCTCCTGTTAATGTGGCCACATCAATGATCACATCTGGAGTATCTATTTCCTGTGCATAATTCAAAGTGTCGGCCAATATAAGTCTACCTTCCGCATCAGTATTATTGATTTCAACGCTAATTTTTTTTCTCGAAATTAATATGTCTCCCGGATGATAAGACTTAGAATCAACTGCATTTTCAACACAGGCAAGATATCCACTTACAGAAATTTGCGGTTTAAGCTGAGCAATGGCTCTCATTACCGCAAGAACACATGCAGCACCAGACATATCGGTCTTCATGTGCAACATATTATCTGAGGATTTCATATTCAAACCACCGGAATCAAAAGTTACACCCTTGCCAACCAGAACAATATTCATTTTTGATTTTTTAAGTGGATTATAAGCAATTCTTATCACTCGCGCCGGAGCAGAATCCAATGCTCCGCTGCCAACCGCCAGCAAAAGTCCAAACCGCTCTTTTTTTAATTTTTTTTCATCTAAAATAGAAATATCCAATCCAGTAAATGTAGCTTCTTTTTTAGCAATTATCGATAATTCAATAGGATTTAAAATAGAGGGACTTTCATTTATTAAATCTCTGCCAAAACATACAGAGTTCGCAATTATTACGCCTTGTTCAATGCAGGTTTTCGCATCATTTTGATTACTAAATAATGCGAATTGTTCAGTATACTTTCTTTCATTTTTTGAAATATATTTGTCAAACTTGTAAGACGCCAAACAAATACCTTCAATTGCGGATTTTATCCAATTTTCCGATAAAATTAATAGCCCAACCTTAGCAAAACGCTTAGTATTTGCAAAATGATAAACATTCGCAGAAGCTTTTCGAATATTATCGCAATTACTGTTATTTGCATCATTAAGACCAACAAGAACAATTGCGGGTAACTTGGTGTTATTTGAAAAATTGTAAGTAAAAAAAAGCTCACCTATTTTAGAGCCAAAACCTTCAGAAATTACCTTATCAATTATTTCTTTTCCTAGAATTGTTTGAATATTTTCCAATCTGTCAACACAAATAGCAAACAGGTCTATATTTTGTGCTTTTTCAAAATTTAAGTCTTCTAAGGAATAATGTAAAAATTTCATGATGTTTAATAATATTGCATTTGGAACTAAAAATGTTTCAATGTTTGTTTATCTCAAGTACAAGAATTATCTATACAAATATAGGGTTATATGAATAAATATGGAAAATAACAAACAAAATAATATTAAAATAATTGTTTTATTAAAAACTTTGAGCAAAAGTTTAAATTGCAGATTCTCAACACACTAAAACAATTTAATTAATGGATTTTACTCTATGAACAACATTATAACTATTGACGGCCTTGCCTGTTCCGGAAAAAGTTCAATCGCTCGCTCTTTGGCTCATTTATTAAATTTGCCACACATAGATACCGGAGAAATTTATCGAACAATTGCTCTTGAGGCAATTGAAAAAGAAATTTCTCTTAAAAATTCTTCCGCATTAGCAAAGTTGGCTCTCGAATTGCGAAACATAAATCAATCGAAAATTATCCACAGTGAACAAATAGCAAGAGCAGCTTCTAAAATCAGTATATTTCCAGAACTTAGAATAAATTTATTACAATTTCAAAGAAATCTTGTTTTTAAAACTAAATTAAACGCTGTCGTCAATGGGCGTGATGCCGGAACGATTGTGTTTCCAAATGCAAAATACAAATTTTTTATAATAGCATCAATAGAAGAACGTGTTTGGCGGAAATACCTAGAAGATAAAACAAACAAGTTTAAAAAAATTAATTTAAAAACTATAGCTAAAATATTTCATGAATTAAATACAAGAGACAAGCGAGATCAAAACAGAAAAACAGCCCCCATGGTCCCCGCGCATGATGCTATAATCATAGACACGACGTTCAAATCCGTAAAACAAATTGTTCAACAAATACAAAAAATCATAATGGGCAAGAAATTTGAAATCACAAGTAAACCTAAATCAAACTAATCCAAATTGGCTATTTTGATTTTTTGCTCTTTTTCTCTTTAATTACCCTAAAAGATGCAGCACAGATTTTTACATTACCACCAGCTGCTTCTATTTTTTCCCTAGCACCTTTAGAAATCGCATGAATTTCAACGTTTGAACTCCAGCAAATTGAGCCCATGCCAAGCAATTTAACTTGACAATAAGTGTTAGGAATTAACCCAACAGAGACCATGTCCGTAATGCCAATTTCTGTTACATTATTAAAGCATCTTTCTAAATCAGATATGTTTATTAAATGATATTTTGTCCTGAACGGTTCATTCGAAAAACCTCTTTTGGGAATTCTTCTCATGAATGGATTTTGCCCACCCTCAAATCCAATTCTAACATTACCACTTTTTCTAGCTTTTTGCCCCTTGTGGCCACGGCCGGACGTTTTTCCATGTCCGCTACTTTCTCCTCGACCTACTCGTTTAGGCTTTTTGCTCGAATTTAATGGAGATATTAAATTGTGTAATCCTAAAAAATTCATTTATTAATAATCCTCCTAGAACGGGCACCACTAAGATTAATACATCCAACGCGCACTTGTACTTCGAGCATGTGTTGTATTTTTTCGATCATACCACGAATTGCTGGTGTATCTTTTAATTTTTTTTCATCCCCAATTCTGCGCAAACCTAAGCCATTAAGAACTAATCGCTGTTTTTTTGATTTTCCGGCACTGCCTTTTAATTGTTTCACCCAAATATAGGTATCAATACTCATAGTAATACTCCCCTACGCTGTTCAATTTGCTCAGCGGTGCGCAAACTTAACAAACCATTCAAAGTGGCTTTAACTACATTGTGAGGATTTTTGCTTCCAAGGGATTTTGTTAAAATATCATGAACACCAGCTGATTCAAGCACGGCTCTTGCTATACTTCCCGCAATAACACCTGTTCCCTCAGAGGCTGGACGAAGTAAAACCTTTCCAGCACCAAATGTTCCTATTACGGGATGTGGAATTGTTGTTCCATTTAATAAAACATTTTTCATATTTTTCTTTGCTTGTTCTGTGCCTTTTCTGATTGATTCAGGCACTTCACTTGCTTTTCCAAGACCAATTCCAACTGATCCCTTTCCATTTCCAACAACAACTAGAGTACTAAAAGAAAAACGACGCCCACCTTTTACTACTTTAGCCACACGTCCAATATGGACAATTCGTTCAATTAATTCATTCTGTTGTTCTTCTAACATTATATTTTCCTTAAATTTTTAAACCAGTCTCACGAACACCAAGAGCTAATGCCGCAATTCGACCTTTGTACCTATGACCATTTCTGTCAAATACTGCGCTTGTTATACCTTTATCATGAAGTCGTTTTCCTAAAATAGAACCAATCCTTACAGCGGCTGTAACTTTCTTAATATCTTTTAATTCTAACTGCATATCCTTTTCAAGCGTGCTAGCGGAAGCTAATGTTAATCCAGAACTATCATCAATTGCTTGCACGTAAATATGCTTAGAGCTTCTAAAAACACTTAAACGTGGAATGGTGGCACAACCATTGATCTTTTTGCGAATTCTAATTTTGCGACGTTCATGTAATGATTTTCTGTTAAATGATTTCATATTTATTTACCTGCAGATTTGCCTTCTTTGCGTTTTATTATTTCATCTGAATAACGAATACCCTTGCCACGATAAGGTTCAGGTGGTCTAAGTGATCTAATTTTTGCAGCAGTTTCGCCTAAAATTTCTTTATTAATGCTCTCCAATTTTATTGATGTTCTGCTGGAATCAGTAATTGCGGTAACGTCAATTGGCAATTGAAAGACTATTGGGTGAGAGTAGCCCAAGGTCATGTGCAATTCCCTTCCTTTTGCTTCGGCACGATACCCCACTCCTGTAATTAATAATTCTTTCATGAATCCACTTGTTACACCCGTAACCATATTATGAATCAATGTTCTAGATAAACCATGCAATGAGGATGTTGAATGCCATTCTGAGTTATTATCATTACAAGACACAGAAATGCCTAAGGCGTCTTTTTTAACCGTAATTGAAGGATGTATTTCGCGAGACAATGATCCTTTCGGCCCCTCAATTTTTATTTGATGACCAGATATAAAAACGTTAACCTTTTCAGGGATTTGAATTAATTTATTTCCAATACGTGACATTTTATCTACCAAACCCTACAAATCACTTCGCCGCCAATGCCTTGTTTTTTTGCACTGTTTCCTGTCATTAATCCGCGGGAAGTAGAAATTATAGCAACTCCAAGACCGCCTTGAATAGACGGAATGTTATTTTTATTTACATACACTCTAAGCCCTGGTTTACTCACTCTGTTTATGCCTTCGATGACTGGAAGACCAAATGGATCATATTTTAATTTTATGATAAAATCATCATTCTCACGATAATAGTCTATAATAAATCCATGTATTTTGAGAATATCTAAAATCATTCCCCCAACACGAAAACATCTTATTTTTACATCAGAATGACGGACAAGCAATGCATTCCGAATTCTGGTTAATAAATCGCTTATTAAATCTGTGCTCATAATTATTGTCTATTCCTAAACGGAACTCCTAAGTGCTTAAGTAATGCTTTGCCATTAATATCGTTTTCAGCAGTTGTTACCAAAGAAATGTTTAGACCACGTATCTTATCTACCTGGTCGTAATTTATTTCAGGAAATATGATATGCTCCTTTAAACCAATAGTGCAATTACCTTTTCCATCAAATTTGCTTGATAATCCTCTAAAATCCCTAACTCTAGGTAGGGCGATATTTATAAAGCGATCAAGAAATTCCCACATTTTACTGCGTCTCAATGTTACAGAAACACCGATAGGGGTTCCTTCTCTGAGTTTAAAATTAGCAATTGATTTTTTTGCTTTTGTTATTATTACTTTCTGACCAGTTATTTGCTCAATCGCATCCTTGCCAGATTCAATAATTTTTGAATTTGCAACAGCCTCACCTAACCCCATGTTTAAAACAATTTTCTCAAGTTTTGGAACTTGCATTGAATTTTTTAAATTAAGCTCCTGTTTTAAAATTGAAATTAATTCTTTTTCGTAAAATTTCTTTAAACGTGCCATATTTTACACTTCCCCCACACGCACTACGTTGGATATGTGGATGGTTCCAAAATCATTAATAATACCACCTTCTGGGTATGCTTTTTTCCTCTGAGGTTTTATATGTCGCTTAATTGGAAAAATGTTTTCAATCTTTACACGCATATTTTTTCTATCCACTTCTAATATTTTACCAATCTTGCCTTTTTTATCCTTAGAACCAGTTATTACTTTAACTGTGTCACCTTTTTTAATTCTAATTTTCATCTAAAGAACCTCCGGTGCCAGTGATACAATTTTCATAAAATTCTTACCTCGCAATTCTCTTGCAACTGGTCCGAAAATACGTGTCCCAATAGGTTCACCTTCTTTGCTTATTAGAACTGTTGCGCATTTGTCGAATCGAATATATGTGCCATCAGGTCGAGCTATCTCTTTGGCAGTACGAACAACAACACATCTAACCACGGATCCCTTTTTAACTTTTGATGTTGGATTTGTTTCTTTTACACTTCCTATAAAAATATCGCCGATGGAAGCATACCGTCGTTTTGATCCTCCCAAAACCTTGATACACATTACCTTTTTTGCTCCGCTATTATCCGCAACATCTAAAACTGATTGAGTTTGAATCATTTCAAACCTCCACTTTTTGGATTACTTCTCTAAGTCGCCATCTTTTCAATTTAGAAATTGGCCTTGATTCAATAATCGAAACAAAATCTCCAACCCGACAAATATTTTCTTCGTCATGAATGTGATATTTGCTACAACACTTAATAAATTTATGGTATTTTTTATGCCTTACAGTTCTAGAAACTCGAACTGTTGCGGTTTTTGCCATTTTAATACCGGTCACGATACCTTGCATTATTCGTTTATGCCTTTCCATTGTTCCGCCTTATTGATGTCAATGTTCTCGCTAGCTTTTTCTTTGCCTTTCTGATCAATGCAGTATTTGATAATCTGCCTAATTTTAAATCAAATCGCATATCTAAAAGCTGACGCCTTAATTTGTTTTCTTCTACCTTTAATTCTTCATTATTAACCATTTATAACTCCGTTAATGTTGTAATAATTTTAGTAGGAAATGGAAGTTTTGAGGCAGCAAGCTCCATTGCTCGTTTTGCAATATCATCCGCAACTCCTTCTATCTCATACAAAATTCGACCCGGTTTAACAACAGCAACATAACCCTCTACAGCTCCCTTGCCCTTCCCCATTCTAACTTCTGCTGGTTTTTTCGTTATTGGCTTATCTGGAAATATCCGAATCCAAATTTTGCCGCCTCGTTTTACATGACGAGTTAGCGCAATACGAGCAGATTCAATTTGACGCGCAGTTAACCATCCCCTTCCAACGCACAACAGCCCAACCGTTCCAAAGGCAAGATTTGTTCCACCTTTTGAACAACCATGTGTGCGTCCTTTTTGCTGCTTGCGAAATTTCATTTTTGCCGGTGACAACATTTTTAAATCTCCCTATTTGCGAACCGCTGTTGATAAAACTTCACCCTTAAACAGCCAAACCTTACACCCAATTTGTCCATACGTTGTGTGAGCTTCTGCAAATCCATAATCTATGTCTGCTCTCAAAGTATGAAGAGGAACTCTTCCTTCGTGATACCATTCCCTTCTAGACATTTCAGCACCAGCCAGTCTTCCGGAAACAGCAATTTTAATACCCTTAATGCCGAATTTTTGCGCGGTTTGTATCGCTTTTTTCATTGCTCTCCTGAAAGCGATTCTCCGTTCAAGCTGTTGTGCAACATTTTCTGCAATCAATTGAGCATCTGTTTCTGGTTTTCGGATTTCATGAATATTCAAAAAAATTTCACTTTTTGATTTTTTCTGAAGTTCACTTTTTAATTGATCAATTCCAACACCTTTTTTACCTATAATCAAACCAGGCCTGGCGGTGAAAATACCAATTTTGCATTTATTTGCAGCGCGCTCAATTTCTATCTTGGCTATCCCGGCAGGTTTGTGTTGTTTACAGATCCAGCCTCGAATTACTATATCCTCTTTCAACCAGGAAGCATAATTCGCGCCGCTGTACCAATTCGAAACCCAAGTTTTGTTAATTCCAAGACGGAATCCTATTGGACTTACCTTTTGTCCCATATTTATCCTTTATCCCTTTTTGATAGACGAATGTCAATGTGTGTTGATTGTTTACGAATTGGGGTAGATTTTCCCTGTGCACGACATAAAAAACGTTTTTTAATTGGACCTTTATGAATTTGAATTTCGTCTACATAAAGAAAATCTGAGTCGAATCCTCGTTCATTTGCGTTTGAGGCTGCAGATTTTAACAAATCTCGCATCGGTCGCGCTGCGAATCTGATTTGGTGACTAAGTAAATCATATGC
>JAHFEE010000028.1 GCA_023248655.1 Myxococcales bacterium | reverse complement strand
TTGTTGTTGAATTAGAGAGTGGAGACCGAGGTTCATTTTCGGTTCCTTCTGGAATATCAACAGGAGAATGTGAAGCAAAAGAACTCAGAGATAATGATATTAAGCGTTATTTCGGCAAGGGAGTCTTGAGGGCTGTTGAAAATATTAACAAAATAATTAGGCCAAAATTGATAGGTGAAAAATCAACTAATCAATTTCGTATTGATTCAGTACTTATTGATCTAGATGGAACAGAAAATAAATCTCATCTTGGATCAAACGCTATTTTGGGAGTTTCCATTGCAGCCGCGAGAGCTTCTTCTGTTTTTTTTAAAGAAAAATTTTATAGATATATTCATTCGGTGTTTTCCGATTTTTACAAAGACATAGAAATAAAAATCGAAAAAATACCAATTCCGATGATAAATGTCATAAATGGCGGCGCCCACGCAGACAATTGTCTTGATTTTCAAGAATTCATGATCGTTCCGCATGGAATTATTAAATTCAGCGAAGCGCTAAGGGCTTGTTGTGAAATTTTTCATACTTTAAAAGGATTGCTGAAAAAAAAAAGGCTAACAACAGCAGTTGGAGATGAGGGGGGATTTGCTCCGAATATTGTCAAAATAGAACAAGTTATTGAAATATTAATTGAGGCAATTAAGTGTACCGGATATGAACCAGGAGTTCAAATTGGCCTAGCATTAGATATTGCTGCAAGTGAATTTTTTGAAAAAAATACTCAAAGATATATTTTAAGACAATTTAGAAAATACAACTCAGAGCAAATGATATCATACATTGAAAATCTTTATAGAAAATATCCTATTATAATAAGTATTGAGGACTGTTTAGATCAGCAAGACTGGAGCGGTTGGAAATCCATAACTACTAAACTAAGCAATAAAATTCAATTAGTAGGAGATGATCTATTTGTAACAAATTCTACGCTTATTAAATATGGAATCGAGCAATGTATAGCAAATTGTATTCTAATTAAACCTAACCAAATAGGAACATTATCAGAAACATTGGAATCAATTTATTTAGGTAAAAGATCTGGATACCAATACATTATATCTCATCGTTCCGGTGAAACCGAGGATACCAGTATTGCAGATCTAGCAGTTGCAACTCAAGCAAAATATGTTAAAATGGGTTCTGTTTGCCGGTCTGAAAGAATTGCAAAATACAATCGATTACTAGAAATAGAAAATGAGTTAACGTGTAAAACAATTTAGAAATTTATTTAACGATGTTTGAAATAGGCATAAAATCCGGATTTATTACTTCAATTATTAACACCATTTCACCTTTTTCTACCAGCGGAGGTTGTAATTCTGAACCCAATTTTCCTCGATGAAAAGTTTCATAATATTTTGTCAATTCTCTGGCTATGATAATTTTAAGGCATCCAAATATTTGATTTAATTCTTTAAGTGTTTTAGTTATCCTGTATGGGGATTCAAACATAACAATAGACAAATTCGCTTGATATGCGCCAAGCAGTAGACGAAGCCTTTCTTTGCCTTTTTTTGGCAAGAATCCAAGAAACGCAAATCGTGTAGTAATAATTCCCGAACCCATCAACGCCGCAATTATGGAACTTGGCCCAGGTATAACTTCTATTTTAAAATTCGATTCTATTACTGCACGTATAATCTTAGATCCGGGATCGCTTATTCCAGGAGTTCCTGCATCGCTAATTATTGCTATATTTGCACCACTTTGAAGATTACTTAAGACAAACGATATACTATCCTTTTCTCTTCTCGCAGAACAATTTATAAGTTTTATTTCTTTAAAATTAATTTCTATATTTAATAATAAATATTTACTATGTTTTGGGTTTTCGGCAAGAATAATATTTGCCTTCCTTAACACTTCAACTGCTCTTGGTGATATGTCTGATAAATTACCTATCGGGGTTGAAACAATGCTTAATTTCCCAAAATTCATCTCTATAAAATATCATTTATACAAAATACAACAACCCCGATAATCATCTATCCAATCAAAATATGGATAATGTTAGTGTTAATATTTGTGCATTATCTGATTTAAATTTTCAAAATTTAAATCAGATATATTGTAAACATTAAACACTGGGCTTAATTTAATTTTAATAAAAAGATATTTAGAATACTGTATTTAAAGTGAAAAATAAATTTCGGCATCAGTTTATGATTAAATTTAGTTATTGCGGTAGTTTGTTTTATGGCTTGCAACCTTTAGTGAAATTTCAGACTGCTGGAGGAATTTTGTTAGAATTATTAACAGAGGCAGCTCAAGAAAAACCAAAAGCACTTTGTTTTTCAGCTAGAACAGATAAAGGAGTTAGTGCTATAGAAAACATAGCCACATGTTGGTTTCAAAAACCTTTTGATGTATTTAATTTCCTAAATCATTTTGACAAATTGAATAAATTTGGATTGCGAAATATTAAAATTTGTGAAGTTGATGCAAATGTTCACGCTAGGGGAAATTCTCGAGGTAAGCATTATAGATATATTATAAACTCCACCGTTAAGAATCATAGTTGGAGAATTTTTTCTAATTTGAATATATTTTCTATGAA
>JAHFEE010000027.1 GCA_023248655.1 Myxococcales bacterium | reverse complement strand
ACCGATTATATGCATATATGCTTCTATGCTTTTATATTTCTTTCCGTTTTCTATTGATCATTTCGAAATATTTTATAATTCATTTTTACTTAACAATTTATAAAATTGTGTATTTCTAAAAATCATAGAATATCTAATATCGAATATCGAACATATCGAATATCGAACATGTCCGATAATTATCGACATATCGAATATCGATGGTTTTAGATATATCGGTATCTAAATATCTAATTTTCGGTTCGATATTTAGATATTTAGATATTAGATATTAGATATTTGTGCAACCCTAGTTTTAACTAACGTTTGGCAAGCGCTCCCACGCACATACAAATAAACTTATGTACAGTACAATATATGCATTGCAGCTCACAGCGCACAGCGTGTTGCGAATAGATTTCGCAATAATAATATGTCAATGACTGTGCTTGCCACCTGTGCACCGCATTGACTGTAATGTATCTGAGCGATGGGGGGAAAAGCCTGGAAAAGAGTCACTGACATATTATTGCGAAATAATATTGCATACTCGTTTAGTGTATATTGTACTGTACATACTCGTACATAAGTAAGCTTATTTGTATGTGCGTGGGAGCGCTTAGCAAGTGATTGCTTAAAGCGTTGCCAATTTCGGAAAAACAGAAATTGGCTTGGCTTGAATTTCGGTATTTCGGTATAATACTGAAATTGGCTTTGCTTGAATTTCGGTATTTCGATATAATATCGAAATTGGCTTGGCTTGAATTTCAGTATTTCAGTATAATATCGAAATTGGCTTTGCTTGAATTTCGGTATTTTGATATAATACTGAAATTGGCTTGGCTTGAATTTCAGTATTTCGGTATTCAAAAAGTCACTTAAAACAATTTCAGTATTTCAGTATATCGATATTCGAATATCGATATTCCCAACCCTGATTAAAACCCATTGTGCTCTCTCATGTTACGCAAAGAACTATTGATCTGCTTTAATAATTGTGAATATTTTAATTAGGCTTGCTTTAATGGCGCTCAACTGTATTTTGCTCCTCAATGAATTTTTTAAACTGTTTATGGGTGCTCGATGAGCGTTTACAATGAGTAGCGTTTTCCGAATGTTGTTTACGTATTGATAGCGTCTTAAACTTATAAAGCGTTTTAACGCCCTGGTGATTGGTAGCGTTTTTATAGCGAATCAGTCGTTCAGACTTTCAGAGTACTCGTAATACTGTACAGTGTACAGTACATGGTATTGTTGAATGATTTCTTGAAGTGCATATTTAGAATTTTGTATAATCATCTGTTTAATTTATCATTTGTTTATACCTCCTATCGCTTCTTTTGCAAGAGTATCTGCTACACGATAAATTAACTTGTGTGCACTTTTTTCCATTTTACTGAGAATTGCATCGAGAATTTTATAGGTCATTCTGGATCCAACATATGTTGCATATATTGGCACATTCAATAACCATGAATCGATGTTCACAATACCAGCGTTCTGTAAATCCAATTTTGTAATCATTGTTTTCAAAATGTTATCATCATCGTCAGCGAAACCATAAATTGCACTTGGATCATTGGATGGTTGAACTATTTTTTGGAGATCTTCAAATGGAGTTTTTGTTAATTCTGCCAGAGTCTTTAATGTTTCTATACTTAATCCAAGTTGTTGAATAAAAAATTTCGAGTTATCTCGTATAATTTTAAGGTCTAAATTGGTATTATATATTGGTACAATTCCTATGACTCCAGATAGTGTACTTACCCAAAAAATTTGTTTTTGAAGCTGCTTGATCTTTTCATCTAATATAATTTTATCTGAGGCATTTAAGGAGAACAGTAAGGCATCCCGTTTTTTTGATGGAAGAGAATTGCGAATGTTTTGTTTAAGTTCTGGAAAATCATATTCTAATGGATGTCGATTGTCTATTATATATAATTCTGAAGAGGATCCTTCAGGAATATCTTCTTTGATTGCATTCTTAACACTATTAATTAATAATTGCGGATTGTATTTCTCATCCTGCTTATCCTTTTCATCATTCTCAATGTCTTGGGCTATAAAAGTTCTTACATAAAAGAAATTTTTTTTATCATTGTTAAGTTGTTCTGCCAAAAACATCTCATCCTCACCATAAGCACCATTTGTTACTATTATACAAACATCAAATTGCTCATAATTAATCATTTCCAAATACTTAGCTCTAGGGAAAGCTTTTGTACCCATTCCTGGAATATCATATAATTTTATAAGATTATTTTTAGGAAGTGGATAAGCTATAATATCTTTAGTTGTTTGTAAAACACCTACTTTTGCTGCTCTATCATCATTAGATTTTAATTCCATTATTGCATTAATAAAGGAAGACTTTCCACTCTTGACCCGTCCCATAATACCGATTTTTACTTCAGCTGTTTTCCATTTTTCTAATTTCTTGGATATAAATTCTTCAGAGGCTTTTTTCCCTTCTGTTTTAAAAAGATCAGCAAGCTTGAAAATTGAAATTTCTTTTGGGATAGATCTTTGTAATTCTGTGCTCTGTTTGACAGCCATTTAAATTTCACTAAAAATCAGGATTCATATTTATTAAAATTTGATTTTCACAATACACTACACAGTAGTGTATAGAGAACAGTAAAATGTAAAATTTAAAATGTATAACAATCAAATGTATAAGAGTTAACCCATGGG
>JAHFEE010000026.1 GCA_023248655.1 Myxococcales bacterium | reverse complement strand
TTCAATGAACGTCCCCTGATTAAATCAGCTAAAACGCGTGCCTTTCTTGCACTTGTTTTTAGATTTTTCAAAGAAGCGACACCAATATCAAGTTTTCGCGCATTCTTTCTCGTTAAAGCCTTGTTATATTCTCGTGTTGCCATATTTTATCAAGTTACCTTCTTTATTTTTTTATCTGTCGGATGAGTAACGAAGTGACGAGTGGGAGAAAATTCCCCCAGTTTGTGACCAATCATGTTTTCAGTTACAAAAACAGGAATAAATTTCCGTCCATTATGAACCGCAAAAGTACGCCCTGTAAATTCTGGTGTAATGGTAGATCTTCTAGACCAAGTTTTAATAACTTGTCGTGAATTAACTGCCGCATCTCCGGCAATTTTTTTCCAAAGATGTGCATCAACAAAAGGACCTTTTTTAAGTGAACGAGCCATTTTTTTTACTTCCTACGTTTAATGATCATTTTATCAGTACGTTTATTATTTCGAGTTCGAAAACCCTTAGCCGGTTGACCCCATGGAGACACAGGATGTCGTCCGCCGGATGTTTTACCTTCTCCGCCCCCATGTGGATGATCTACTGGATTCATTGATACACCTCTATTGTGCGGCCGTCTTCCAAGCCAGCGCTTTCGCCCCGCTTTCCCTAAACGAATTAACTCATGTTCAATATTTCCAATTTGTCCAACAGTGGCGACACAATCAACATGCACACGTCTAGATTCTCCAGATGGCAATCTGACATTTGCATACGAACCTTCTTTAGCCATTAATTGCGCAGCAGTACCTGCCGATCTGACCATCTGAGCACCTTTGCTGGGTCGTAATTCGATATTATGTATTTCAGTTCCAGTTGGAATATTTTTTAACGGTAAACAATTTCCAGGTTTAATGTCAGCACTGGGGCCAGTTTCAACCCGGTCACCAATTGAAAGTCCAATCGGAGCCAGGATATAACTTTTAACACCATCGGCGTAATTCAACAAAGCCAATCTTGCGCTACGATTAGGATCATACTCTAATGCAACTACAACAGCAGGTATGTCAATCTTGGTACGATTGAATTCAATTTCTCTGTATTTGCGTTTATGGGCACCGCCTCTAAAGCGAACAGTTATTCGACCAGTAGAGCCGTGAGCAGAAATAGCTTTCTTTCCATACGTCAAGCGCTTTTCGGGTTTCTTTTTTGTAAGATCTGAAAAATCAGAACCAGTAGTCAACCTTCGAGCAGGGCTCGTCGGTTTAAAATATTTAATACCCACCTTTTAAATCCTTCTAGTTATAACATTGATTATGTTCATTAGAACTGCTTATTTATTAGCTGAAATAATACCAAAAATCAAGAGTTTTTATCATTTTCTCCTGAAACTGAAGACTGATTCCAAATACCAAATGCATCTAAATCAGAATCTGAGGCTAACGTCAATACCGCCTTTTTCCAATTGGAAGATTTTCCTATGTTTTTTCCAACTCTTTTGAATTTACCACGATAAATTGCCGTATTAACATCTCTAACATCCACATTGAACGCGCTTTTTATTGCGTATTTAATTTGTTTCTTGTTTGCATCTTTTAAAACCTCTAAGGTAATTTTACGCGAACTACTGCGTGCATTGTTAGATTTCTCCGTTAAAATAGGTTTTCGTAAAATATCATACAATATTGTCATTTAAGCCGCTCCTCTAACGCTAAAATTGCTCGTTCTGTTATTAGTAAAACCGGATATTGCAAAATATCATAAACATTTAATCCTGTTTCATTGATAAATTTTGAACGCGCTAAATTTTTCATTGACCGCCTTAGGTTTAAATTTGTTGAATCTACGACCAGTGAATTTTTAGCAGAAAGTCCAATTAAAATTGAGGCAATTATTTTTGTTTTTGGCTCGTCTACAGCAAAATCCTTGATAACTTTTAATGAATTTTCTTTCAAGCGTGCGCTTAAAGCAATCAATAACGCAGCGCGTCTTTTAGTTTTAGGAATCGTATACGAATAATCTCTTGGTTTTGGCGCAAAAGCAACTCCACCTCCAACTTGATGTGGATTCTTCAATGAGCCTTGACGAGCAACGCCGCGACCCTTTTGCGCAAATGGTTTCTTTGTTGTTCCGTGAACTTCAGCCTTGGTCAAGGCGGATTGTGTTCCAGCGCGCCTACAGGCACGCTGCCAAAGAACCACTTCTGTTAAAACATGTTTACGAATAGGTACAGAGAAAATATCTGGATTGAGATTTATTTCTCCAACTTCCTCGTTTTTTAAATTAAAAATACTTACAGTAGGCATATTAAATTCCTTAACTTCTAAGCTCAACATCAACACCCGCTGAAAGATCTAATTTCATTAGCGCATCTAAAGTTGCCTGTGTTGGCTCGTCTATATCAAGCATTCTTTTGTGGGTGCGAACTTCAAATTGTTCACGTGACTTTTTATCAATAAACGGACTACGAAGAACGGTGTAGTCTGTAATTTTGGTTGGCAATGGAATAGGGCCAACTACTCTTGCCCCTGTTCTGCGTGCTGTTGCTGCTATTTCATCAGTTGCTTGATCAAGTAAATGATGATCATAAGCCTTTAAACGAATTCTGATTCTACGTGTTGACATATAAATTTACTCCAAAATTTCCGAAACAACTCCGGCCCCAACAGTGTGTCCGCCTTCACGTATAGCAAAACGTAACTCTTTATC
>JAHFEE010000008.1 GCA_023248655.1 Myxococcales bacterium | reverse complement strand
AGATTATTGAATTCAATGATGCAGAAATTGCGCGGGAAATCTTGTTCAATAGATTCAAGAACTCTAATGCAAAATGATGCATTTTTTGCATTAAAAGGAAAAAATTTTGATGGTCATAATTTTGTTTCAGAAGCAATAAAAAAAGGAGCCTCTGTTGCAATTGTTGATAATAATTACGAAGGTAATGAATTAAATTTACTACGAGTAAATAATCCATTGGAAACACTGCAAAACCTAGCGATGGGTCACCTAAAAACCACGATCGCAAAACGCATAGCGATTACTGGATCAAACGGAAAAACAACCACTAAAAATCTGATTGCTTCTGCAGTTAAATCATGCATTGGGGAAGATTACGTAATATCAACTTCTGGAAATTTCAACAATCATATTGGACTACCGTTAACGGCGATGAGGGTCAAAAAAAAACATAAAATTGCAATTTTTGAGATAGGCACTAATCACATTGGAGAAATTGCATATTTAACAAATATCATTCAACCGCATGTTGGATTAATTACAATGATCGGCTCTTCTCATTTGGGTAATTTTAGTAATATGAAATCACTTGCCAATGAAAAAGCGCAACTTTTTGAACTTCTTAAATTTGGAAAATTTCTTATTGTTAATGCAGATGATCCATATTGCGTAAGTGCTGCGGAAAAGAATTACCAAAGCAAAAAAATATCGTTTGGATATGCCGATTGGTCAGATATTAAAATAATTAGCGACATAGAGCCAGTTATTAAATACAAAGACCAAATCATAAAAGTAAAATTAAATTTACCAGGAAAGCATAATATTAAAAATATGGCTGCAGCATTCTCAATAGCAGTTGCCTTGAATCTTAATTTTGAAAAAACTATTTTTGGTTTTGAGAGTGTAAGGCCATATGCTGGGAGACTTAAACCAGAATTTCTTAGTAATGGTATCGTAATATTGGATGATACTTACAATGCCAGTCCGGAATCGATGGAAGCAGGCTTGGACACCCTTGACATGTATGGCAATTTGGAAAAAAGACGAAAAATTGCAATTTTAGGAGATATGAGGGAACTTGGCAGGTTTACAAAAAAAAAACATTTTGATGTTGGCGTATCCTGCGCCAATAAGGGAGTGGCTCGTTTGTTCACATGTGGAGATTACGGAAAATATTACATTCAGGGAGCATTAAGTGGTGGAATATCAAGTAAACACTTAACATCCACAGCCAATATTGAAACATTAATTCCTAAAATTATTTCACAACTAAAATCAGAAGATATAGTTTTAGTAAAAGGATCCAGGTTCGCAAAATTAGAAATTTTAATAGATAAATTAAAAATATCTACAAGCGCGATCCCTGATTAATCGCACAACCTGTATTTTTATAATATGATAAATTTGGACTTATAATTATAATAGTAGAGCCAAATTCAAAACAACCCAATTCATCTCCTTTTAAAGCAAATATTGGCTTTAGATATGTTTTGGTTACGATTTTAGAATTTGAAATATTGCTTATTATATTTAAATCAAAATTAAATCTTATTCTGCCCACCATCATGGCTCCAACTGCAACCAGTAACAAATCTGCGCCGATCCAAAAAACAATTCTTTCATTGTTGCAAAATAATTGATCAATATTCTCAACTGACCAAATGTTTACTGGCCATAAAGACCCTGGAATATATCTGCATTTTTTTACAAATCCATTACACGGCATATGAAATCTATGATAATTACCTGGCGATAAATAAATTGTTGCATAATATAAGTTTTTATTTGATACCGTACGCTCTCCAATCAGTTCATCTAAGCAGTAAATTTTACCTTTAGCTTGAATAAGTTTTCCGCTTTCGATTTTATTCATTTGCGTCAGCACTCCGTCACAAGGTGAAACAATTAATGATTTTGAAATAGGTCTCAATTTTAATTTGAGATTTCGAGTAAAAAATTCCTGAAAATTTTTAAATTCCGACAATGATTTATCAATTTCGTAAAAATTAACATTAAAAAATCGTCCAAAAATACCAAAAATAAAACTTCTAATTTTTTTATGTATGGGTATTTGAGCAATATACCCAGCCAAATGAGATATTTTATTTTTTGGCAGTAGGTAAAATATTATATAAACAAATTTCATTGTTAAAATTGACGCTTCAAATACGATTAATTCTCAATATGACACAAAACAAATTTTTTTTAACATTTCAAATTTCCATAAAACAATTACGCTTTATGGATATTTTTAAATGCTAATTTTTACAAATACTATAAAATTTATTTTCCAATACAGAATTTGCTAAAAATTAAATCTAAAACATCTTTATCAATATCTTTACCCAAGAGTTTATCAAGCGCATATCCAGCCTTACGTAATTCAAATACAATTATTTCATCATCTACTTTTTTTTCATTATTTAATAACAATTTAACATTTAATAGAAATTTATAAATTTTATTTGTTTCTTCTATTTGACGAGCTTTTGTTAATAATGGTTCTTCACTTTCTAAAACCGAATTTCCAATAAGAGATTTAACTATCTCTCGTCTTAATGAATCTAAGCCGATTCCAGTATTGGCAGAAACACTAATACTGTTATTGTTATGATTAGAAACAATTTTCGATCTTAAGTCTAATTTGGTTTTAACGTACAGAATCGGTACGCTAATATCAATTGGAATACTGACAAAGTCAGCATTTGGCTCGGATAGAGAAATAATCAAATCAGCTAAATACAGTTCTTTTTTCGCTTTCTTTATTCCAAGCATCTCTACTGGATCATTTGTTTCATTGTCATTTCTAAATCCTGCAACATCAACGAAAGTGACTGAAATACCTTTAATTACACAAGTTTCTTCGAGAACATCTCTCGTTGTTCCGGCTGTCTCATGAACAAGTGCCTTATCTAGACCAATCAATTTGTTGAATAATGTAGATTTTCCAGCATTGGGATATCCCACTAAGACAATACGCGCACCCTTAGTTAAAAGTTTTCCTATGTTAACGTTTTGTAATAATTTCTCTATTTTTTCAATGGAATCGTTAATAATTTCTTGTATTTTTATGTAATTCTTGCGATCAATATTTTCATCTGGAAATTCCAAATTTGCTTCAAGTTCCGAAATTATATCGATCAATTTTTCGCGAACCGGAGCCAGGTAATCAGATAATATACCTTTTAAATTTCTAAATGCGACCCTTGCAGCTTCTTTTGATGATGCTGATATTAAATCCGAAATTGCTTCAGCTTCATTAATATTGATTTTACCTGAGCTGAAAGCTCTTAGAGTAAATTCTCCAGGATTTGCTAATCTCGCACCCTTTTTATGAAGAGCATCAAGAACGCATTCTATGACTATAGGGCTACCGTGAAGCATTAATTCAAAACTCGGTTCCCCTGTAAAACTCTTTCCTTCTGGAAATTTAATTGAAACTACATGATCAATATCCAGTATGTCACCACGGGTTGCGACAAAATATTTCTGAGTTCCGTATTTTGGTTTAAAGATCTTATCATGAATAAGTAATGCATCTTTTCCACTAACTCGAATAACAGCTAAGGCACTTCTTCCAAAAGGGGTTGCTAGAGCATATATTGTATCAATCATAATTCGTTCCTTTTATATTTTCTTACTATGGTATGTTTTCAAAATCGCTATACGAATAATATCTTGAGCTGCGGAAGTAATTCCACTTAATCGTGATGCTTGAGCTAAATTTGCTGGTTTGTGTTTTTTTAATTTTTCAAAAACTTCATTACTCAATCCGGGCAATCTTTTTTCAAATAATTCATTAGGTATCAAATATTTTTCTAAATTACTGTACTCGTTAGACTCTATGCGTAATTTAGCTATGTACCCTAGATATTTTTCTTCAATTTCTATTCGTTTTTTAACCCGACAATCCTGATATGAAAAATTTTTAGTTTTAACCGCATTTTCAAAATTTACCATTTTTTCATAACGCTTTAAGGGCAAAAGTCCTGATTGAAAACCAAGGTCCATTAATCTAAAATATGCATTATCCTCCCTTAAAAAGAGCCGACACTCTGCACGTGCAGTTAGCATTCTGTAGGGTTCTTCTGTGCCAAGGGTAACGAGATCGTCTATCAAAACTCCAATATAAGATTGCTTTCTGCTGAGCACAATCGGATCCTTGTCTTTTAGAAACATTGCTACATTAATTCCTGCCAAAAGCCCCTGAGATGCAGCTTCTTCATAGCCGGTTGTTCCATTTATTTGTCCAGCAAAATAAAGTCCTTTAATGATTTTACTTTCCAAGGTTGGTTTTAGTTGAACAGGTTTAATGAAATCATATTCTACTGCATATCCCCAACGTGTAACCTTTATATTTGAAAATCCAGCTATGCTGCGCAAGAATTCTAATTGAATATTTGACGGCATGGATGTGGAAAGTCCATTTGGATAAACTTCATAGGTATTTAAACCTTGGGGTTCCAAGAAAATCAAATGCGAATCCTTATCAGAGAAACGAATTACTTTATCCTCAACGCTGGGACAATAACGCGGACCAATTCCTGATATTTGTCCGTTTCGTAAGGGTGAAGATCCAGAATTTATAGCATTTCAAATGATTTCATGTGTATTTGGATTAGTGTGAGTAATGTGACAAGAAACTTGCCTAATGAGGGGCGAATTGTTTTCAAATGAAAACATTGCAACTGAATGTTCTGGTTCTTGTTTTATTGTTTTAGAGTAATCAATAGTTCTTCCGTCCAATCTTGGACAGGTTCCTGTTTTAAACCTGCCTAGCTCAAACCCAAGAGATTTTAATGATTTTGACAGACCGGGAACAATTGATTCCCCAATTCGTCCTTCTGAAGATTTCTCATCCCCTATATGAATTTGCCCGTTTAAGAAAGTTCCAACTGTGACAATTATTGTTTTGCTGTAAATTTTGCCACTTCGAAGCGCGCGCACTCCTAGAGCACCGTCCTTGTCTGTAAGTATTTCAATGACATTGTCTTGTTGTATGTACAAATTGTTCGTCGAAAAAATTTGCTCAGTCATTTTTAACTGATACAAATTCATATCGTTTTGACACCTTGTTGCTTGAACGGCTGGACCTCTAGATGAATTTAAAATTTTAAAATGAATTCCTGAAAGATCAGCAATATTTGGCATTTCACCGCCAAGTGCATCAATTTCCTTTACCAGATGCCCTTTCCCAACCCCGCCAATGGCAGGATTGCAACTCAAAGCTGCAATCCTGTCAATTGATCCAGTAATCAATAAAACCTTAAATCCTGATCGAGCTACGGCTAAACTGGCTTCACAACCGGCGTGACCTGCCCCAATTACAATTGTATCAAAAATCATAAAAAACTTCTTTTAAAAATTTAAATTTTAAAAAGTAAAAACATAAACAATTTATAAATAATTCATTGATAAAAACAATAACCCAAATTCACCAATTTAGGTAAATATTACGATAAATATCAGACTCGGGCGATGAATCTGTTTTCAGTTTGTAAAATAAAATTCTATATCCTGTGATTCATGTACTATAATTTAATAAAATGTGCTAAATTCGCAATACCTAAAACTATAAATGAACGCTGATTTATTTGGAATATATATACATGTGCCATTTTGCAGAAGGAAATGCGTATATTGTAATTTTTATTTTGAATTAGAGAAACCAGATACCGATTTTTGTAAATTGATTCTAGAGGAATTTGAATTCAGAAAAAATAATTTTCCATCCAAGGTGCATACTCTTTATTTCGGAGGAGGTACACCAAGTCTCCTTGATTATAAATCTATCCAAACCCTTATAGACAATCTTGCCCCAAGAGCAATCGAGGTAACCTTGGAAATAAACCCAGAAGATGCCACTATTGAGTATCTAGATAATTTAACATTGACAAAAATTAATCGGTTAAGCTTCGGAGTTCAAAGTTTTGAAGATCATATTCTAAAATATCTTGGAAGAAAACATAGATCTGAATATGCAAAAAGAACTATAATTCAAGCACAAAAGATTGGATATAGAAATATATCTATAGATTTAATTGGAGGAATTTCAATTGAAAATATTTTTCAATCATTTAAATGGCTAGCTGACAACAGTATTAATCATATTAGTGCGTATCTGCTTACAGTTGAACCTGAAACAAACCTGGAAAAATTAATATTAAAAGGTAAAAGACTTGGAATATGTGAAGATGAGCAAACCAGTGCATATATAAATTTTCAAAGACAATTGACTAAGCTTGGTTTTAATCAATACGAAATTTCGAATTACGCAATTCCTGGTTTTGAGAGTATTCACAATAGAATTTATTGGTCAAAGGGAAGTTATCTTGGTCTTGGACCTGGAGCTCACTCTATGAGGATAGATGAAAACGGAGCAGTGATTAGAAGAAAAAATATAGATAATTTTAAAATATGGAAAAGAAATCCAAAATTTGCACCATACAGTGAAGAAATTTTAAGTCCGCTGTGTGGTTTACTGGAATCATTGGCGTTCGGATTGCGAGACCTGAAATCAGGAATTAATTTAATCGATTTAGCCAATAAATACAAACATCAAATTCCAGATAAATTTGGTGTTTGTATTGAAAAATTTAAGAAAAAAAATTGGATAAAAACTAATTCAAACCATTACTTAACTAGACTTGGGTCAAGGTTTGCAGATACCGTAGCAAGAGATATATTTAATCTTGAATAAGATAATCCATATAGTAGTTTACAATCTCAATATTTTTATTAATTAATATTTCACTCATTAAAAAACTATTAATTACGAATGTAGATAGTCGCCCACTTCAATTAAGAATCCGTTTAATAAATCTTTGATTGGCATTTTTGATTTTCCGTTCAATTGCGCATATGAAAATTCCACTTGACCGTTTCCTGTACTTATTACCAATTTTTTACCAATTTCAATAATTTGACCTGGATTTGCTTTTAAATTTGAATTACCTAATTTTGCAGAGAATAATTTAATTCTTCGATTCTTGTAAAAAGTATAACTTCCAGGCCATGGATGCATTGCTCTTACTTTGTTTATTATTTGAATTGCAGAACTATTCCATTCAATTAGACCATCCTCTTTTTGTAATCGATGAGCATAACTAATTCCTAGTGAAGATTGATCAATTTTCTTGATTTTTTTTTGTAAAATATCTGGAAGAATATTCATTAAAGCATGACTACCTAACGTCGCCAGTCTGTTGGATAAGTCTTCTGATGTTTCCCGTTCCCCTATTGGTATTTTTTCTTGATAATAAATTGGTCCCGAATCTAATTTCGAAATTAAATCTATAATACAAATTCCGGTCTCTGAATCTCCGGCCTCAATTGCTCTTTGTATCGGCGATGCCCCTCTCCATCTTGGCAGCAATGATGCATGAACATTAATAAAGCCCAAATCTGCTGCGTCAATTAAATTTTTTGGCAAAATTCTACCATATGAAACTACCACGGCAATTGTTATATTTTTTTTCTTAAACCAATCAATCCATTCAAAGGTTATTTCTTCAGGTTGCCAAACACAAATATTTAATTCATTTGCAATTTTTTTAATTATCGGCTCCCTTAAATTCTGTCCACGCATCGATGGTTTATCAGGTTGACAAACAACTCCTGTTAAACAATGATTATGATCCTGGCAAAATTTGTGAACTATTCTTAAAAACGGAACAGAAAAAGAGGATGTTCCAAAAAAAACAATATTTGACATTTAAAACATGTAACAGAAAATTTATTTAATTTCTCTGAAATTAAATAAATTTTTGTGAAATAAAGAAATAAAAATATTATGTCAACGTATGTAATTGGAGATGTTCATGGCTGTTATTATACTTTGCGGAAACTGTTACAGCAGATTAAATTTAACAAATACGATACACTTTGGTTTGCTGGAGACTTGATCAACAAGGGACCAAGTTCTTTGGATGTTCTTAATTTTATTAAAGCATTAACATTGAAGAATAAGGCAGTTTGTGTTCTCGGAAATCATGAAATATATTTCTTAATGTTGTATTATGAAATTTGCCAAAGAAAAAATTCACCATTAAATAGTGTTTTAAATTCAGCCGAATGCTCTGATTTGGTAAATTGGATTCGAGGATGGCCATTAATTTACGCAGAAAATAAATTTATAATGGTTCATGCTGGCGTATTACCATGTTGGTCTATTTACCAAGCTCAAAATGAAGCTATGAATATCCAAACTATATTTAAAAGTAAAAAAATTACAAATTTTTTAAGATATAAAAATAATATCAAAAATGAAAATTCCACCTGGAAAGAAAATTTACAAAAATTTGAACGAGCTTCAATTGCCTTAGATGCATTTACATGCATGCGTTTTTGTATCGATCAATACACGATAGATACAAGTTTTCACAAAAGCTTGATACGCTTGCCAACTAATTCGAAGCCCTGGTATTCAATAAATCAAGAAAAGAATTCATCTTATAAAATCTTATTTGGACATTGGTCATCATTGGGCCTTAAAATAATAAAAAATAATATTTCACTTGATTCTGGGTGTGTTTGGGGTAGACAATTAAGCGCGTATCGTCTAGACGATGATGCTGTATTCAGTGAAGAATTGATCGATGATATATAAACATTCTTTATTTTAAGGCATCAATTGACGCATGGCTTCAAAAATTGAAACCGCTGCACACTGTGCCAGATTGTAAGATCTAACTGGGCCCGGTTGCGGTAATTTTAAAATTCTATTCCTGTATCTCTTACAAACACTAGAGCAAACGCTTCCGGATTCAGGACCTAGTATAAATATATCTCCATATTGTATTGGAGCACTCCACAGAATTTTTGAGCCCTTATTTTCCAAAATCCATGGTTCTCTGTTTAACAATTTAAGACACCGGAACAAATCAAGATGGAAATGTATTCGCACGCCTTCGAAATAATCTAAAGCAGCACGCCATTTCGTTTTATCATTCTTTTCAAAAACAAGAGGCCCACAAACATGTAATACAACTTCAGTTCCTGCACAGAGGCGCGCAATTGAGGCAATGTTAGAAATGATACATGGGCGATCAAGTATTAAATGTAACCAAGGATTATTAATAATGTTCATAACACTTGAATACTATATCAATTTATAAATTTAAAATTAGTTAAATTTAAACATCATAGAATTTGGTCCAATGAACTTAAGATGTAATTTTTTCGAACCAATCGATTTCGATGGATGCTGATTCAAAACTATCTGATCCATGAATGGTGTTTTCTTCAATAGAAGAAGCATATAAATTACGCACTGTTCCATTTAGGGCCTGTCTTGGATTTGTGGCGCCCATGATTTCTCTATTTTTTAAAATTGCATTTTCACCTTCCAGCACCATTAATAAAACAGGACCAGAAATCATATAATCAACCAAATCTGTAAAGAAATGTTTTTCTGCATGGGCTGAATAAAATACCTTGACTTCATTTTCGGTCAATTGTTTCATCTTTACGTTAATTATTTTAAGTCCACCATCTTCAAGCAGAGAAATAATTTTCCCAATTAAATTTCTCTTAACTCCATCTGGCTTAATGATTGAAAAAGTTTTTTGTATCATTTTTTATCTCTCCTAAGAAAGCTCTAAGACGCATTACACACCGATTACGACCAAGAACCGATAAAGTTTCAAACAATGGGGGCGTGGCCCTTTTCCCTGTTACCGCTAATCTGATAAACATAAAAAGTTCCCTTTTTTCTATCTTGTGTTTATCGCAAAATAAACGAATTAAATTTTCAATAGAAGAGCCTTCGAACGATTTTAAACTATCCAATTCATCTATCAAAAATTCACAAGTTTTGATCAATTTATCCTTATCATTAAAATTTATCAAATGACAACCAGATAAATTAAATGAAATAGAATTTTTAAAAAAGAAATCAGCATATTCAAAAAAATCTTCAGATTTTTCTATTCGATCCTTGATTAAGGGAATGATTCTAGTTAAATATTCAGTTGAAAATACTTGTTTTTGAATATAATTCAACATATCAGAATTACTGTATTTTTCTCGAAGATATTTCCCATTTAACCATAATAATTTTCTCAAATCAAAAACCGGACCTCCTAAAGATATCCTTTCAATTTTAAAATTACTTATAAAATCATCAAGAGAAAAAATTTCTCGACCATCCTCAAAAGAAAATGCCATTAATCCTAAAAAATTAAGCATAACTTCAGGCAAAAATCCCGCTTCCTTGAAATACTCCAACGAAACAGGGTTCTTTCTTTTTGAAACCTTACTTTTATCAAAATTACGTAATAATGGCAAATGAACAAAAACTGGAATATCCCAACCAAAAAAACGATATAATAGAATATGTTTAGGCGTGGAGCTTATCCACTCCTCGCCGCGTATAACATGTGTTATGCGCATCAGATAATCATCTACAACATTTGCTAAATGATATGTAGGAAATCCGTCACTTTTTAATAAAACTTGGTCATCTATCTCAGATGATTCAATATTAATATTACCTCTTAATAAATCAAAAAATTCAATTTTTTCATATTTTGGAACCTTTAAACGAACAACCCCAGAATTTCTTTTATATTCTCTACATGTACCATCATAAGATGTCGGCTGTTTTAATGCGATTTGACGCTGTCTAATCTCCGTTAACCGTTCTGTGCTGCATGTGCAAAAATATGCATTGCCAGTTTGCAGTAATTTATCAACATGTTTTTGGTATATATCAAGACGTTCACTTTGACGATACGGACCATATGGTCCTCCGATGTCGGGACCTTCATCCCATTTCAATCCTAGCCATTTGATTGAATTTAGAATTGCCTGCTCGCTTTCAATAGTTGAACGCTTTTGGTCCGTGTCTTCTATTCTCAGTATAAACTTTCCACCAAACTGCCTACAGAAAGCATAATTAAATAAAGACACATATCCGGTTCCAACATGAGGGACGCCTGTTGGAGACGGGCCAATTCTTACGCGTACTTCTTTGGAATTAGGATTAAACGGATCAAGACAAACCATTTATCAATTTTACGTATTTACCGCAAATAATCAAGCATCAATTATAGTCAAAATTAAGAAATTTCTTATTATTCGGTTTAATTTATTTAAATACTTATTTAAATAATATTTAATCATGCAAAATGTAGACATATATGTTGTATAATCTTGAACTTGCTCTTGTTGAATTAATAAGTAATATTATTTTTAATGTTAAACATGTTAACCTTTCAAGAGTTAATTTTCGCCTTGCAAAAATTTTGGTCTACTCAAGGATGTATAATTGTCCAACCTATCGATGTTGAAGTGGGAGCTGGAACATTAAATAGACATACGTTTCTTCACGTTTTAAGTAAGGACGCATGGAATGCCGCTTATGTCCAACCAACAAGACGTCCAACCGATGGACGTTTCGGAAAAAACCCAAATCGATTACAACATTATTATCAATTTCAGGTTATCTTAAAACCAATCCCAGCCAATCCTCAGGAAAAATATTTAGATTCATTAAAATCCATTGGTCTGGATTTAATTGATAATGATATTCGTTTTGTGGAAGATGATTGGGAGCATCCATGTATTGGTGCATCGGGTTTGGGTTGGGAAATATGGGCACAAGGAATGGAAATAACACAATTTACATATTTTCAGCAATGCGGCGGATTCGAGCTTAGTCAAATACCATGTGAAATAACATATGGACTAGAACGATTAGCCATGTGTATCCAGAATGTTGATAATATTTATGATATTATTTGGACCATTCTCCCATCTGGACAAAAAATAACATATGGAGATATTCACAAGCAAGAAGAAAATGAATGGTCATACTACAACTTTCTTTATGCTGATACCGATATGTGTTTCGCGCATTTTCAAAATTATCATGATCAAGCATTGAAATTGCTAAGACATGGATTAACATATCCTGCATATGAATATGCTTTAAAATGTAGTCACTTATTTAATGTATTAGATGCAAGATTGGCAATTAAGCCAACAAACAGACCTATATTTATTTCAAAAATAAGAGCATTAACAAAACAATGCGCAATACAGTATTTAAAAATTACCGATACGACTCTATGAATATGAATTCAAATAGGCTTTAATTAATAATTAATTTAATGTAGTACTACTAAAATAAAAATATATGAAACTTTTATTTGAAATTGGCTTTGAGGAATTACCGGTATCTGAAATTGAAACCGCAGTAAAATTTATTTCAGACAACATAAAAGAGAATTTAGACGATTTAAGAATTAATTCAGAGGGTATAAATGTTTTTTCCACCCCGAGGAGATTGGTTCTAAGTATTAGCAAATTAAGCAAAAAACAATATGATCTAATTACTGAGATCTGCGGACCAAAAGAAAACGAAGCATTTGATTCGGAAGGCAAATTAACAGAAATTGGAATAGGATTTTTAAATAAATATAAAATCGACCCACGGTTAAGTTATATAAAAGAAAAGAACGGCAACTCAGTACTTGCCATAAAAATTCATTCCAAGGTTCTGTTAACAAATAAAATTATCAGCGATTTATTGATAAAAATAGTATTCCAAATCCCGTTTACGAAAACTATGCATTGGGAATCCAGCAAAATGCGTTTTCCAAGACCAATACGATGGATTATGTGTTTGTTAAATAATGATATTTTACCGTTACAAATTGCCGGAGTTGCTAGTTCAAATAAAACTTGTGGACATAGATTTATGTCGCCAAATTTCCAAGAAATAAATCAAGAAACTTATTTTGAATTTTTGCATAAGAACAATGTTGTAATTGATAAATTTAAAAGAAAAGAAATTATTTTAGATAAAGCAAAAAAATTGGCCAAATCAATAGGTGGAATATTAGTAATAGATGAATCATTGTTAGAAATAGTTTCCAATATGGTTGAGTATCCATGGCCAATATTAGGCCAATTTGATTCTAAATATCTTGCAATTCCTCAAGAAATATTAATATGTGAAATGAGAGAACATCAAAAATATTTCGCAATTACTGACATCAATGGAAACTTGATGCCAAATTTTATAGCAGTTCTAGGTTCTAAGCCTAATAACGAAGAAAAAATAGCTATAGGAAATTCAAAAGTTTTAAAAGCAAGATTTGAAGATGGATCATTTTACTATGAAGAAGATTTAAAGAAAAAATTAGATGAATTTGTAGATGAGCCACCGGAACAATTAATGGAGTGGGCAAGTCTTCTAAATAATAATTCAAATTTAAGAAGAGCCGCTTATTTGAGTAAGGCTGATTTAAATTCAGGAATAGTTAGTCAATTTCCAGAATTACAGGGAGTGATGGGTGGGATTTATGCACTTCACTCTAAAGAAAAACAGGAAATTTCACAGGCAATTAGAGAACAATATTACCCTCGTTATGCTGGAGATAAAATTCCGTCTACGTTGCTTGGAGTTTATTTAAGTCTATCAAATCGCTTAGTAATATTACACAACAACAAACTCCCAAAAGGTAATGCGGATCCCTTTGGGGTAAGAAGGGCAACTGTTGGATTTGTAAAAATGATACTAGAACGGAAATTGGATATTCAATTAAATGGATTAATTGCAGATAAGCAAATTTTAGATTTCATCATGGGTCGTGCATATAATATATTTTCAGAAGAATATCCAATTTCAATAATTGAAGCAACCAGATCTGTATCAGATTTTAACTTATGTAAATGGTTGGCAAGAATTCAAGCGTTACATGATTTTGATTATTCAAAAATCTCCGCAATTTTTAAACGAGTTAATAACATTATTTCAAGTAAAACATATCTTAAATGCATAAAGTTAAACTTAAAAGAAGAAATTGAATTTAAAATCAACAATGCAATTGATGAAATTTATTTAGATTCTGACTATAAAAGCATATTATATAAACTTTCATCAATCAAAGACATGTTAGATAAGTTCTTTGCTGAAATTTTGGTAATGGACATAGAACAATCTGTTCAAAATTCGCGGTTAACCTTGCTGTCTAAAATTTATGAAAAAATAATATATATTGCAGATTTTTCTAAATTAAAATAACACACTACACTAAAAAATGGGTTAACATCTTTAATTTTGTCCAACTTGATAATTTTTTTTTGATAAAACAAAACAGAACTTTCGTTAACTATATTAAGTGTCGAGTCTCTAGGAAGAACACTTAGAAACCATCGCGAAATCCTAATTTATAAACCTTTTCGTTTTCTAATTTGAGCAACTGCTCTCGGATATTCAATTTCCCATTCCGAGGAACCTTGCCTTAAATTTTTGAGCATTCCTCTCGCTTCTTTGTCTAAATCTTCGGAGATTGAAGTGTATTTATCAAATGAAATACGCATATTTTTTCTTAATTCGAAATCGTCTCCAAAAACCTCTGCGATATTTTTTGAGGTTAACAAAGTGTTTAAAAGACATGTTAATATATAGTCTATTGCATCATTGCCTATTTTAAAATCTTCCGATTCGGCCAATATTTTTTTCGTCTGCCAAAAACGATCCATTCCCAGTCCATGCTTGTTTAACAAACTGCGTGTTTTCTCGTTTAAATCCTCATCTGCATTCAGGTATTCAACCATGACTGCGGCTAAATCTAATTCTGCTTCCTGGAGTTTATTTTCCTCTACTTCAATGAGCCCAGCGGCAACAAGTGAACGAATGCTATCTTTTGAAATTTTAGCAACAATCTTACGATACAGACGCATGATTTAATTAATCATTGAAATTGCAGAATTGTCAAGAAAAAAGAAATATTTGTAAATCAAATATTGAGAATAAAACTATTTTATCCATATAAAATTATTATAAATATTACATTAATTATAATGATTTATATATTCATACACACAATTTATGTGTTTACGTATCAAGATGCTAACATTCGTTGTTTTATTGAAGTATCGTTAAATAATTTTAAAATTTAAATTATTATAATCAATTGTTATCATTATATAATTTCTATTAACTATGATTTATAATTTGCTCACGGTATGGCTGGGGAACTAGGACTCGAACCTAGACCAACGGAATCAGAATCCACCGTCCTGCCATTAGACTATTCCCCACTGGTCTTTTATAAAATATTGGTTATATGTATGCAATGGGATTTTTCGAATTATTTCAAAATAATAGACCTAATGAAAAACGAATCGCTAAACAAATAGAACGGTTAAAAGAGCCGTACGCCAAAACAGAATATCGCCAGTCTGCGATGGATCAATTGTTTAAATGGGGAACAGGTGAATGCTTTGCGGCATTGTTGCATAGATTTAAAATTGTATCACAATCTTTATATTGGGATGAAAGAGAAAAGCTATGGCTTACAGATGAATTTGTTAAACGGAGCAAATTAACAAAAAAAGTCTTGGAAAATTTCGTTACAAGTAAAAATGAGAACGAAATTATTTATCCAATTTTGGCACTTAAAAGAATATGCGCTGAATCAGAATTTGTTGAAATAATTAAACAAGCACTGAGTGTAAGAAATCCAGAAGACCATAGATCAACAATAGCAAAATTAGAACTCATATCAACACTAGAAGCTTGTGAATCATTAAGTTCTGCTGAATTAATTGAATCAATTCAGCCTTACCTGAGAGATTTACATGATGATGTAAAATGTAATGTAATTAATATTTTCATGACGCAAAAAATAATAAAAGATGCACATCTTCTCGTAATAGATATTATTACAGATGACAGCTTTTCAGAGAGAGTTTTAAGACATGCCGCATTTCAAATTTGCAAATTTAATTTACGAATTCCAAACAATACTCTGCTAGCAATCAATCTGATGAAAGAATTTAGAATAGAATCCGGTAAATTAATTCAACGTATCGGATCATTGAATTTTTAAAATTTAAGAGATTTATAATACAAAACATTACACAGAATCTGATTGATTTAAAAATAAATTAAATTTTGTTAAATTCTGTACCAATTGCTAAATATTAATGTTTAATCCAGCAATTGGATTAATAAAATCTAAATGCAAGATTAATGACGTGAATCGTGTTTATGAATAGCAAAATTAAATATTTCAAACCATAAATCAACAATGACTCTAAATCACAAATACAGAAGTGCATTTTTATTAAATGTTAATGCAAAAAACGTCACAAATCGAATTATAGAAAAATTAAGTAAATTAATATCAACTGAAAATCTGTTCTTTTCTAAATCAATTAGTGACTCGGAAAATATCTACAAAGCGATAATAAATAAAAAATATAGATATGTTTTCAATGGTGGCGGAGATGGAACAATTATTAATGCAATAAATATATTAAATGAGATTTCTAAAATTGAAAAAAAAAAGCAATTACCTAAAATTGGAATTCTTAAACTAGGAACTGGAAATGCATTGGCGAAAATTGCAAAATCAAGACATATTATTTTGGATACAATTGATATAGTTGAAGGACAAAAAAATATTGAAGAATATTCCATTAGTTTGATTGAATGTGACAATGGAACTCTTACACCGTTTGCTGGTATTGGTTATGATGGAGAAATATTGAATGATTACTTAAGAATGAAAAATACCTATAAAATGAAATCAATTCCTGCGTATCTCTGCGCTGCGTTTCTAGTAACTTTGCCAAAGCAAGTTTTTTCTTCAACACCAATTATTCGCATTTATACAAATTCTGATGCTTATAAATTGTTATACAAAAATAAAAATGATCAACAGATCAAAATACCCAATAACACTTTAATTTACGAAGGCCCAAGTGCATTTGTGTCAATCGGAAGTATACCTTGGTACGGATTTGGATTAGAAATGTTTCCATTTACGTACCATAAAAAGGATTTTTTGAATCTACGCATCAGCAATATGCGAATAGCTGCAGTAATAGCAAATTTGTATCCAGAAATTTGGAACGGAATTTATCGAAATCTCAAACTTCAAGATTTTTTAATAAAGGATATTACCATAGAAAGCGATAGACTGATACCTTATCAGATAGGCGGTGATTTTTCAGGTTTAAAATATAAATTACGGTTTAAAATTGCAAACCACAGCATTGAAATGGCTCGTATTGTCCCTTGGTAGATTAATTTATAATTCAATAAAATCTTTTAATTAAAGTGTTTGGATAGTAAAAATTTAAAATTTCTATAGATTCTTTTCCAAGAATGGCCATTTCTCTTGCTCCCCATTGACACATTCCAACTCCATGGCCGTATCCGCGTCCAGAAAATTCAACCGAATACCAATTTGCTGTGCATTTTGTTATCAGCGAGGAACATAATTTATCATATCCCAATTTGGAGCGTATGTACATCGTTCTTGTCTTCTTTAATAAAGGATAGCTACTAAATGCAAAATCGCGCATTCTACTAGATTTCGTTCTATTTACCAAATTGAATTCCGCAATCTTTGAACCCAATTTCCTGTCGAATTCTCTTTTTGAAAATTTGTAATTCCAAAAATAGGGCGGTGATCCATAACAATATGGACATTTATTATTCCTTAAATAAGGTTCATGGGTTCCAAATACCTCTGAAGCACTGGCGATATTTCCTCCACAGGACGAATGAAAATAAGCATGAGCAGGTTTTGATTCATATGTTAAAATTAATCCTGCTGTCTCTTGAGTAGCTTGCTGCGCTAATGGGTGTTCATTTTGAGTTCCGTAGTATACCTGATCCAAGGCAGTTGTTTCTAGGTGTTCTTTTTTGTATTTTTGCCAAACAGCATACGTCCTAGCGGCAATTGCTTGTGCCTTAAGAGTTTCAATTGGCCACAATCCAGGCAATTCACTTGCGACCACTCCGGCTATATATGATTCCATTGGAAGTGCGTGATACATGGACAACTTGCCATCAACTTGCCTGATTTCTATTTTTTTCCTAAATTTTCTTGATCCAGCTTCAATCAGGTTTGAGCTTAAGATTTTAATAATAGATTCTCCACTTGATCTGCCATTGATTATAATTCCAAAAGGACCGGGCACTATTTCAATTCTGCGCAGCTGAAATAATGCCTTTCCGTTTGATCCCGTAACAATTAAATTTCCAGCAAGTGAAATTTTTATATTACTAGCAGCGATGCGAAGTTGAATTTCGGGATTTGAATATAAGCTACTCAGGGTAAGTAAGATAAAAAGGAAAATTGTAGCTAATTTTACAAGACAAAATCTCTTCTCCACCATGACTCCTTTTTAAACCAGGTAATTTGTTTTTTCGCATATTGTCTATGTTTTATAAAAATTTTTTCAATTGCTTCTTTTTTAGATATTATATTTCTTGCATATTCGAGTACTTCTTTATATCCAGTTGTTGGTACTTGTCCGTTTAATTTTAAAGCTTCATCCACAAACCCTAAATTAAACATTTTCTCCACACGAATCATTAAATTATTTTCCAATTCTTCCCTTGGGCAAATTTTTAGAAACCAATACGCATTAACACGTGGTATCTGATTAAGATTAATTTTCACTAAATCACTCACACGCTGACCTGTTATAATGCATATTTCCAGCGCTCTTCTAATTCGCATTATATCATTTCTATCAATCTGAGTTGCTGTAATGGTATCTAGAATCATCAATCTATCATACAAAATTAAAGGATCCTCTTCCTCTAATTGATGTCTGATACATTGATTTGTTGGAAAAAAAGTGTCAATTCCAAATCGCCACGCTCTAAGGTAAAGACCTGTTCCTCCGACTAGGATTGGAATTTTTTTTCTTGCCTTAATGTTCCTAACTGCAATATCTGTGTCTAACACAAATTGTCCAGCGCTATAAATCTCATTCGGTTCTAGTTTTTCAAATTCATGATGAGGAATTCGACAATAATCCAATAAACTGGGACCCGAGGTACCAATATTCATATTTTTATAAATTTGACGACTATCGGCGCAAACAATTTCACCTCCTAGTTTAGAGGCAATATCTAACGCCAACAAGCTTTTACCTGATCCTGTTGCGCCAGCAATAACAATTGGTGTTAAATCTAATGGCATAAATTTATAATCACCTATAAAACGAGCTATTTAAAATTAAATTAAATTGCAAACAACAAATTGACAAATATTCAATATCCAGCATAGACGATTTGATTTAATTTTAATCCATGAAATTGTAACTTTTATTGTAATTTTTCAACATAAAACCTTTTTCAAAGCTGTATTCTATTGTTTATTATTTAATAAAATTGAAAAATAAACTTCAATAATTATTAATTATAAAATAAAAAATATACAAATACAATTTGGATATGTATTATTTGATTTTATGATAAAATAAAGAAATAAAGACATGATAAACACTAAAAATAAAAATCATTCAACACCACGCCTGGTTTGGCTGGATTTAGAAATGACAGGGTTAGATGAAAAAACATGTACGATTCTACAAGCAGCAATGATTATCACAGATATTCAACTAAACGAAATTGCAAGTATTGACATGGCCATATGGCAACCTGAATCAGCCATTCTTGGCATGTCTCCAATCGTAAAAACAATGCACACCAACAATGGATTACTTAAGAAAGTGAGAGCATCAGATATTTCACTCTTTGAGGCGGAAAGAAAGCTTATGGAAATTTTAAGCCAATATGTTGTATATAAAAAAGGATATTTGTCTGGAAATTCGGTCTATGTAGATAGGATTTTTTTACGAAAACATATGCCAATCTTTGAGGGTTATCTTCATTATAGACAATTAGATGTTTCCTCGGTTAAGGTTCTTTGTCAAGAATGGTACAGAACAAAAATGCCTAAAAAAGAAAGCACACACACAGCGTTTGAGGACATACAGCAGAGTATAGAGGAATTAAAGTTTTTAAGAACAAATTATTTTAAGATGCCATAATCTAAATTATTTTGAAAATATTTCCTTAACAAGTAAGTATTGTGTATTTAAATTAGATTAACTAATTAAGTTGTTTTAATTTTAGTTTTCATAAGCGAATATGAAAATTAATACTTAATTATAATTAATGTAATTATTTAATGGTAATAAATTATTTATGAAATTTGAAATTCTACATAAATCGAAAAAATCAAATGCCAGAGTTGGCAGAATATACACAAAAAAGGGGGTAATTGAAACCCCAAATTTTGTACCAGTTGCCACAAATGGAACAATTAAATGCCTCGACAGTGTTCTGGTTGAGAATTTAAATGTTCAACTGATGTTCTGCAATACGTATCATTTGATACTGCAGCCAGGATCTGATTTAATTGAAAAAGCAGGTGGGTTACATAAATTTATCAACAGGAATCTTCCATTGATAACTGATTCGGGTGGATTCCAGGCATTTAGCCTGATTCATCGAAGCGTTACAAGTGAACTTAAAAATTCTACTATAAAGCAAAGATCTCAAAATATCATCAATATCTCAGAAGAAGGTATATTATTTCGTTCTTACAGAGATGGAACAAAAATTTTATTAACTCCGGAAAGCTCCATTAAGGCACAAAAACAACTTGGAGCTGATATTATTGTAAGCTTTGATGAGCTACCACCTTATCATATCGACAAACATGTTCTCAAAAAATCGCTAGAAAGAACTCACAGATGGGAAAAGCGCTCCTTGGAATATCATCTTAATCATAAAAAAGATCAAGCAATTTATGCAGTTATTCATGGTGGAACAGACCCTGAATTTCGAAAACAAAGTGCTCAGTATTTAACAAATCTTCCATTCGATGGATTTGGTATTGGAGGTAGTTTTGGAAAAAATAGACTTGAAATGCTTAACATGCTTGAAACATTAATGCCAAATTTGCCAACCGACAAACCAAATCATCTCCTTGGAATTGGTGATTTGGAATCCATAAAAAATTGCATTCCCTTTGGAATAGATACATTTGACAGTTCTTATCCAACAAAGGCAGCAAGACATGGCGTTTTTTTTCAAAAAAATTATACGCATTTTAATATTAAAAAAGCTGAATTTTCAATTACCTTTAAAAGACCTGTCCATGGCTGCATTTGTTACACTTGCAGCAATTATACGGCAGCCTATATTCATCATCTATTTAAATCAAATGAACAAACAGCTATGCATTTAGCAAGTATCCATAATATCCATACAATGATGGAGGTAATGTGTGATTATCGACAAAAAATAATGAATAATATGATATAATAACACTGTAATTTGATATTGATAATATTGAAATGTTGTGGCGCAATTAAATATAATGATATATAAAGTATTGCATAGTATCGAATGATAGGGTCGAAAATTAAATTTACGCCCCCAAAATCGAAAATCTATCAATTGTGTTATTATTAAGGAATATCGTATGAACAATTTAATTCAAAAACAAGCTCCAGAATTTGAAACAGATGCAGTTATGGAAAATGGCGAATTTGCCACAATCCGTCTGTCAAGTTTTAAAAATAAAAAGTATGTTTGTCTTTTTTTCTATCCGTTAGATTTTACCTTTGTATGTCCATCAGAAATATTATCATTTTCGAATAAAATTAAAAAATTCGAGGAACGAAATGTTCAAGTGCTCGGCATTTCAGTGGATTCAAAATTCAGTCATCTTGCCTGGCGTAACACATCCATTGCAAATGGTGGTATCGAGATGATTAATTTTCCGTTATTGTCCGATATAACAAAGAAAATTTCTAAAGATTATGGAGTTTTATTTGATAATTCTGTTGCATTAAGAGGAACTTTTCTAATTAATAAATCTGGTGTGATTAAACATATTACGCTAAATGATCTTGCAATTGGTCGCAATGTTGATGAAGTGTTAAGAGTCATAGATGCGATGCAACATGCAGAGAAGAATGGTGAAGTTTGTCCTGCTGGATGGAAAAATGGAGACGAGGCAATTGTCCCAACTGCATCAGGAATTGCTTCATATTTAGTTACCCATGCAAACAAATTGTGATATTGTTAAAAGGTATTTGATAAATTATTTTTCAAGTTGATTGATTAATTGTTCTATTTCATTTTCGGTTAACAAATTAGATTCCATAGATTCCCGGTAAGAAACTCTTGCTATTTGTTTTAATTGGCATTGAATTGCAGACAAACGATCCTTTATTGCTTCTTGAAAATCTGGATTTTTATACTGTTCTTTTAATTTATTTAAAATTTTAGTTTGCTCAAATTTGAGATTAACAATTAAAATTTTTGCTTCTGGAAAATCCTGTGCATGTAATCTTAAGACAGCCTCAATTTGAGCTCTAATTGCCCTAATTTGAGCCAAGCTTTTACTTAAAAAAATCGCAGAACTTGTATAAGAAGGCATCATATCAAGCCAGCGTAAAAATAATTGAATAGTGGTTCCCTGAAAAACAACGGACAACACTACTACGCCAAAGGTCATAGCTATAAAAACCTGCTTAAATGGCGCATCATCGCAAATTGATAACGCCATAACCATAGACAGGGATCCGCGCAAACCCGCCCACCAAATTATTGTTGCATTTTTAATACCAAGAGGCTGTCCCATTTGCTTTAATATTGGAACAGATAAATACACAGAAACCGCTCTCGCGCTTAACACTGCCAAATATGCAACAACAATGGCGGGGATATTATTAAGAATAAGGGTCACATCTACCTGTAATCCCATCATTAAAAATACAATACTGCTAACAAAAAAAGCTATATATTCCCAAAAACTTGTAACAGCAAGTCGCGCTTGCGTGTTGAAAATTCCACGCCGTCCCTTGCTGCCAACAAATAATCCCGCAACCACTGTTGCCAAAATACCGGAAACTTGATAACGATCCGAAATTATACAAGATCCATATGCGGTCACTGTTGTAATTGCAATCGCCATCAAATAATCACTAGACAAAGAAAGGACAAAACTGGCAAATAAACCGAGCATGGAACCTATAAGGATTCCACCTATTGGATATCGTATCAATTCTATGATTGTTAAATATAAATCAAAATTACCGCTGTTAACAATTTCTAAAACTATAGCAAAAAAAACTATAGCACTACCATCGTTAAAAAGGCTTTCTCCTTCTATTATCAGCGCCAATTGACGATCTACACCTAATTGACGTAATAAACTGATAACTGAAACAGGATCCGTAGCCGCAACAATCATTCCAAAAAGAAGGAAATGAAAAAAACCAACTGATAAAGATTCAGAAATTCCAAGCGTTGAAAAACCAAACCAAAGAGTCAATGCAGTAATTATCGCAGCTAACAATACTCCAGGAATGGCCAATGTTGCAATTGTCGGAGCATGTTGCCTTAATTCTTGAATTGGAAAATGCACAGCAGCTTCAAAAAGCAATGCTGGCAGAAAAATATCTACCAACAAATCTTCATTTAAATTTAAGCTTAATAAAAAACCTAAACCATTAATAGCTATGCCAAATAAAACCAGAGCTACCGTATAAGGAACTTTTGCCCTTGTGGCGACAAATCCAACCGTAGTCGCAGCAGTCATCAATAAAACTAAATCGCGAACTGTTTCAGATCCTTTCATAAATTAACACCAAAAATAATTTGAATCTATCACAAATTCACATTTGTAGCATGCAAGATTTTTTTTGAAGATAATCAACTTATTTTCATTCATCAAGTGATAATTAATTTGCCTGAGTAGTGATGAAATTCTAACAAAATTACAAATTGAAAAGTTTTGGATAATGATATACATGTTCTTAATTTTGGTTCCCTTAATTGGTTCCTTTAAACTTATTAATACAGATCCCTACCTTGGTTAATTAAAACTTTACACTTGCACTAACTAATAGATAATTTTAATACAATTGAAAAGAAATTTATAAATATTTACATCGCTACCATGATTAGCGTTATGCAAATAATTATAAATTTAATTACGAACCAAACCGTGCTAACTGAAAAATCTCATTAGAAAATCAAACTAGCAATGAGAACAAATTTCTAATTTTAAGCTTGCGTTAATTTGCACTATATGTGATTTTGTGTATTTCTTAACTCAAATCAACATATTGATTTTCACTTAATTCAAAATTTCGCATAGTTTTAAATTAACTTGTTTATTTCAAATAAACAAGTAACACGTATTGCGATAATATCCATTTATTAATTTTTCTTTATAAATTTCAAGTTAACTTAAAATATAACACAGTTATTAAATCATTTTTTATATTCTTTAAATATAAATTTTTATATATTAATTCAGCACAATTAGGACAAATAATTCTTATTGTTTATAAATAAATAATATTCCACATGAAATACAATTTCTAACATTAAAATTTAACATTGCCTTATCTGAAATTTTAAAGCTCTGTAAAATTATAAAATAATTCACGCAATTAATTATAAATACTGTTAAGATATAATTTAAATGGGTTAAAAAGATTGACAACATTAATACTAACCCTAAGTTTAATAATTATATAATTTAATTACTTCAACGGTGTTTTGAATTGAATTCTTATAAAATATAAACAAAATAATGAAATAAACAAAATAATGAAACCTTTTTTTAAAAAACATAAACAACATCTATTTAACTTCAATCATCAAACGGAGATAGATAAATTGAAAAATAGCAAATGGATAAAGAATCGTATAAATAAAACCAATATCAAAAAAGCTTTATTCATACTTCCCAACATTCTTACGATATCTTCAATTTTTTGTGGACTATATGCAATCTGGAACGGGTTAACGAATAATACACTAGAGGCATTGTATGAATCCGCTGCGGCGGTTGTGCTTGCTGGATTTTTTGATTTATTTGATGGACGAGTTGCGCGTTTAACTGAAACACAAAGCGAATTCGGTATTCAGCTTGATTCCTTGGCGGATGTTATAAATTTTGGAGTAGCACCTGCTTTGTTAATTTACAGATGGGCGCTGGAACCATTGGGGTTAGTTGGATTCATTGGAATATTTTTTTATGTAACCTGTGGCGCAATAAGATTGGCTCGATTCAACATAGTTTCAAACAGTTCATCAAAACATGAAACAATGAAATATTTCACAGGATTACCAATTCCGCTCGCAGCATCAGTTTTAATCGCTGTACTGATTATTGATCTTAAAATACTAAAAGGTTCAGCTGAGCACTGCCCCGTATGTATATTTGTTTTAATGATTGTATTAGGACTGTTAATGGTGAGCACAATACAATATTGGACATTCAAAAATTATAAATTTAATCGTTCTCTTTTTTTATTTGTGCCAATAATACTATTGTCGATTTTTTGGGCGGGGTTATACCATATAATAAATGCGTGTATTATATTGTTTCTGGTAACATATGTTTTATCTGGAATTGTAATTTGTTTAATTAAATTCATACCTTTGAAGTAAACTTATATCAATACAACGATCTCATTAAGTTTCAGTTTCCTAAAAAGATTTATACCCACCGCACAAACGTTTCAATTTGCAATTAATGCAAGATTTTCCTGGTGTACTTAATATAAGACCATCCAGCATTGAACTGAATATTTTTTTAAGCTCTTCGTCTAATTCTTTTGATTTATCAATTGTCATATTTAAAATTCGACTATGGCATCCCTTGTAAACAGATATAGAGTATCCAAGAATATTTTTATATGTACTAAATTCGTTGCCCAAAAGACGAAGATAAATTAAAGTCTGAATTTGCCTTAAAATTGAAAATTTTAAACCTGATTCACTCAGTGATGAAAGTTTATACTCTACGACAATTCCTGTATCCAATTCAGTGTCTATACGGTCAGCAATTCCGCTCATAAATATAATATCTTCTTTTATTTTGAATGGGATTGGTTTAAATTTAAATTCAAATTTAATTGGAATCGCATGAGCAATTGGAGCGTTTTCTGCTATGTTTAAAACTAAAATTTTTAAACGTTCTTCAAGAAATTCAATTATCGATTGAAAGACTATCAAAGAATCGTTTGAATAATTTGACGATCTTAAATTATACTCATTCATCACAGACTCGGAAATAGATTTGTTAAATTGATAATATTTTCTTAAAACAGAATGTGCCATTATTCCAATAATGCGAGGATCAATATCAACTGAATTTCGATAAGTGTTTAGATTGATTTCTAAAATTTGTTCTACAAATGCCTTAAACGGACATTCTGCAAAGGCCTTTATAATAGTTGGGGTTATGGCTCGTTCTTGTACTAAGCCTAATTTATTTTTAAATTTCTTTTTAAGAATAATTGGATTTATTTGTCCTCGAGGCAGAGGTGTATTAAGATATTTCACGTTATACATTTTTTGCTCTAAGCAATTTAATTTTTTTTTTAATTCTGAAATATTTCTAATTCTGCCAAACCAATTCAATTTTATTAATTCGCTCATCGACTGAGGTCTGTATTGATCATCTAAAGCAGAGCTTGTTACAATTAGGGATTCTTTAGCAAGATGAGCTGCCCTTAAAAACCAAATTGGCTCGATGGATTGCCACGAAGGAAGAGAATTGGATTCGATATAACATTCTTTAAATGGCCGTAAAACATTTTTTCCAAGTAAGCAATTTATTTTGAGACAATCAGAATCTTTCAGCAATTCATCCGGGTCTCTAAATAAGGTAAGTCGATCATGCGCCGAATCTAAAACAAAAACAATATCGAATTCCCTATTTGGTAATTTTGAAAGTTCAATAATTTCTAAATCAATACCATGTAGAGATATGGCATCCTTAAATATCAATGTTCGCCTATCTATGGTTCGCATTGTCAATGCAATATTCTTCTTGTTTTCAAATCCATCTATAATTTGTGCAACGAAACGTGCTTCGCAGACTAAATCCTGTGCTTCGAAGTAATAAAATTTAGGTGGTTTTTTAAATGGATTAAATACAAGTTCCAATTTATCTAAATAAAAGTGTGATTCAATTTTATTTGCTATACGATTAATTACAAAGTCAAGACTGATGTTTGATTCATCCTTGAAAAATTCAAATTTAATTTCAACTCCAAATCTTGCTAATTTAAATAAATATTCAAGCTCCAATTCTGAAATGTCAAATTTGTTTTCAATTACGATGTGATCAAAAGTAGGTTTCGAGGTAAGGTTTTCAAAGCTTTTTTTAAACAGCAAACTGTCATCACATTGTCCTGCTAACGGAAGTATTGTATTACGTATATTGTCAGGCAATTCCGGGATTGATAAAATTTCTTCAGGAGTGCTTAAACCATGAATAATAGATCGAAACAATTTGCGTTGGCAAGTATTCAATCTTTTCTCCTTTATTATGTTTAATGTTTATCTTTAAAATTATCATAACAATGTTAAGATATACTGACGTTATTTGTATGCAATTTATCAGAAAAACAACAAAAATAAAACTTAAAATTTTAAATGAAGGGAAACACTATATTGCTATCTTTAAGCCATTTAATACAATTGTTGTCAGTCCCGATTTTGGCTTCAGCGAACCAACGCTGCTGGATTTAGCAAGACATCAATTTGGTAAAAATATTTTACCGGTTCATCGGCTTGACCGCGCAACTTCCGGATGTTGTCTTTTTGCAAAAACACAATTTGGTCAATGTGCTCTTAATGATTTATTTAAAAAACATCTTGTTAATAAAATCTACATAGCAATTGTAGAAGGAAGCCCGGATTTTAAAAAAGTTAGTGTAAATAAAAAATTGAAACGAATAATAAATTCTAAGGCAAAACATCATACTCATCAAACAATTTCAAGCGACGAGAACGGTGAAAAGTCTCTTACCAACTTTAAATTACTATCAACAAATAATAATTTTTCTCTAATTAAAGCAAATCCGATTACTGGAAAAATGCATCAAATAAGAATTCATTTAAGTTATTTGGGATTTCCAATTTTGGGTGATAAGCTCTATGGATCAAAATTTTCTTATTTTCCAAACGCAATTGCATTACATGCGTATAGCATAAATTTTTTCCCTCCCGAGGGAGGTAATCGTAATGAAATTATAGCCCAACCTGATAAATACTTTACATCTCTTGCAAAAAAGCATTCTTTGCGGCAACTAAAGCTTAATGAATTTAGACACATTTAATTTAAGACGCGTGCTTTTAGCTGTATTTTTAATGACCACTCTGCTGGTCGCATATAACGAATTATTTACAAATAAGGGAAAAGTAAATTTTGACAGTAATTTAAAAACTCAACCTTCAGTAAGTAAAGTTATTAAAAATGATATACAGAACACAAAACAAATAACAAACATATTAACAAATAATATATTTAAAACTATAAAACAAAAAAACTATATAGCAACTTTTGATTTAAATGGCGGTCAAATTCACAACATAGCACTTACAAATTATCAAACCCCTATATTGTTTTTTCCAGAACTCACCATTGAATCAAGAGATCGAAGTTTGCCATTTTCCACAGAAACAAACTATTATGTACTCAATGAAGATGAAAATAGCATTTGTTTCCAAGCAAACATATTGTCAACAATACAAATAAATCAGTGCTATCAAGTCGACCCACAGTTATTTTCAATTCAACACAAAATTGAATTTAAAAATTTAGATCCTATTACTAAATTTGTTTCATTCGATATAATTATGAAAGAAAGGGAATATTTAAAAAACAAGGATGAATATGTTAAATTTGCATTTAGAGCGAAGGATAAATACAATTATTTTTTATCAGAAGATTTAAAAAAACAATTAAAGTATATATGAAGCAATCCGGATTAC
>JAHFEE010000007.1 GCA_023248655.1 Myxococcales bacterium | reverse complement strand
ACTTGATCCAATTTTAATGGAAAAAATGAAAGATATTCCAGTGAAAAAATCAAAAGTCAAATTAAGCATGTTGGATAGTTTTAAATTTTTATTTAAATCTAAATACTTGGCCCTGATGGCAGTTTTGGTCATGGGATATGGAATTTCGATTAATTTAGTAGAAGTTGCTTGGAAAAATCAGGCTTTCATCTACTATGGCAACAAGAGCGAATTTAGTGATTTGATAGGCAGGATAAGCGTATGGACAGGGTATGCTACTATTTTAGCAATTCTGTTTGGAGGAGGAATAATACGTAAATTTGGTTGGAAAGTTGCAGCGCTTGCTACTCCTATAGTATTAGGGTTGACGAGTGTTGTCTTTTTTTCTTGTATTCTTTTTCCTAAAGAATTTAATGCATTAGCATATTCCTTTGGTTTGGACACTAAGGTTACAGCGGTAGCGATAGCAGTGTGGGTTGGTTTTGCTCAAAACGTATTGAGTAAAAGTATAAAATATGCGCTTTTTGATCCAACGAAGGAAATGGCCTATATTCCCCTGGATCCAGAATCGAGATCCAAGGGAAAGGCGGCGGTGGATGTAGTGGGTGCTCGACTTGGAAAATCAGGTGGTTCTCTCATACAGATGGGCTTGTTTTCGGCGGGCTGTACACTTAGTACAGTAGGGCCATATTCTGCAGGTATTTCGCTTGTTGTTATCTTGATATGGATATTTGCTGTTTGTGAACTAGATAAATGTTTCAAGCAAGCAAGTTCCAAAAATGATCAAAGTACTGATTAATTAGTTATGTTGTCAACCGTAAATTTGGGACAGTTTGTTAATTTAAAATTATATTATTTTGTATATCTTTTTTTATCTTTCTGTCCCCGATATCGTGCCCTAAGCGTTATTTGAGAAATCTCTTACATGTTTTTTAGATTTTGATTTGAGTAATTCTGATGAAATTTTTATATGTAAAAATTGGCTCTATTATGTTTTTTTTTAAAAAAACCAAGATAGATTCAATACTGGGATCAATGATCGATACACTATTTGATATAAAATTTAATTTCACAATACTTAAAATTATTAACAATACTGCATTATGATATTGTTACAAATATTAATCTTGCTTATTTCAATACCATGTTATGCGGTCACAAGATCTCCGGTAAAAGAAGTACAAGTTTTTTATAAAAAAACAAATTCATTTGAAATTTTTTTTGAGCAAAAATTATTAAATAAAAATCTTGAAAAGGAAATTAAGAATACAGGGAAAATGTTTTACAGAAAACCGGGAAAATTTAGATTAGAATACTATAGACCTTTTAAAAAAATATTTATTCTAAATGAAAAGAATTTCTATTTTATGAATCCAGGTGAAAGTGTTATTTACTTAATTAATAGATGTTTAAATGGTGATATTGTAAATCTAATTTTTCAGTCTATGGAGGATCCAGATTCTATAGAAAAAAAATTTGATATAATCATAAACAATTCTGAAAGGGAATTAATTTTAAGTCCAAAAAACAAAAAAAAATATGTACCGAATTTAATATTAACACTAGATAAAAAACTATTTCTTATTAAGGAGCTGAAATTTGTTGACAACCACGGAAATATAAACATTTTTAAATTAAGATATATTTCTTTAAATAAAAGAATTCCTGAAAAACTTTTTCAAACACAATCTCCGGATGAAGATATATCTGGAGCACTTATAGAGGATTGCAATTCGATAGTTAAATAACTCAAAATAGCTAAATAAATTATAAATCAGCAACTAATCCACAATTAACATAACATTGCTTAAAATAATATTGCTAATATTACACCACTGCCGCCGAATCTGTCAGGTAATTCTTCTGTACGGTTTATCTTAGGATTTCTGGTCAGGAAATTTCGTATCTCATGACGTAAAACTCCTGAGCCCTTTCCATGAATCACCAATATCCTCTTAATTTGTTTTTTCATTATACATTCAGAGATATAAGATTTTATTAACCTTTCTGCCTGCTCAACAGTTAAGCCGTGCAGGTCCAATTTTGCATCATATTTTTTTAATTTAGGCAAACGTGTTAAGTTGCGATGATTTTTAACTTGGGCTAAACTTTCCTCATCTTTATGAATAATATCCAAAAGTGGACCGTTGACTGTATTGGAAAATAGTTCTTTTTCTTCTAAGGTGATCATTTAACTGTCCAAGTTTTTTCATTTCCCACAAATCCGCAAAACCAGTGCAAGGACTACTTAAAAACTTATCATCTCTCCGCATTCTTTTCCAATTGCCGCTCTTCTACTTAAGCGTATTTTGCCATCCTTATCTATATTTAATACGGCCACATTAACCTCATCCCCTTCTCGTAAAACATCTGAAACTTGTTTAGTCTTTGAATTAGCGATTTCTGAAATATGACATAAGCCTTCAGTTCCTGGAAAAATTTCAATAAAGGCTCCAAAATCCATTAATCGTTTAACTGTTCCGCGGTATATTAATCCTGATTTTGCTTCTCTGGTTATACTTTCTATGATTGACATAGCCTTTTGCATACTTTCGGTCCCCACTGCAGAAATTCTAACAATACCATCATCTGAAATATCTACCTTTGCTCCTGTTTTGTTGATAATATCTCGAATTATTCTCCCTCCCGGTCCAATTACTTCTCTGATTTTATCCGGATTTATTCGCATAACATTTATCCGAGGCGCATACTGAGATATATCTTTCCTTGGTTCAGAAATTGCTTTTTTCATTTGATCTAAGATATGCAATCTGCCAGCTTTGGCTTGTTCTAATGCATTTTGCATTATTTGACGAGAAAGACCGTTGATTTTAATATCCATTTGAACAGCCGTAATCCCATTTTTAGTTCCACAAATTTTAAAATCCATATCACCCAAATGATCTTCGTCGCCTAAAATATCGCTTAAAATTACAACATGGTTTTCTTCTTTTATTAAACCCATAGCGATACCAGCTACAAGTTCCTGCATATTGATTCCAGCATCCAACATGGCCAAGGTTGAACCACAAACAGTCGCCATGGAAGAAGAGCCATTAGATTCGGTTATTTCGGCCACAATTCTAATTGTGTGAGAAAAATTTTCTTCTCTAATGATCATTTTCTCCACTGCTCGCTCTGCCAATGCTCCGTGACCAATTTCGCGTCGTGAAACACCTCTAAGTGGTCTGGCTTCACCTACGGAAAACGGCGGAAAATTGTAATGAAGCATAAAATTACGAGATGATTCGCCAAGTAATGTGTCTGTTCGTTGCTCATCTTCACGCGTCCCAAGAGTAACCGTTACAATTGCTTGTGTTTCTCCGCGAGTAAACAGAGATGATCCGTGAGTTCTTGGCAGGAATCCTACTTCGCATTCTATTGGTCTAATTTCATTAATTTTTCTTCCATCGATACGTCGTCCGGTTTCAATAATAGATGTTCTCATTAAGTTTGACTTAATTTCATCAAAATAACCTAGAACTTCTTTTTGTTTTTCTGTATTAATTGTTTCGGAAATTTCAGATACAATAGCCTGTTTAGTGTCTAAAATTTTACTATATCGTATTGTTTTTTCAGGTATTTTTAAAGCCTGACTTAGACCATGCTGAATTGATAATTGTTTAACTTTATTAAAAAGTTTCTCATCTTTAATTGTTGGATTAAAATTTATTTTTTCTCGTCCAATTGCTTTGCGCATTTTGTGAATTGCTTTAATGATTTTTTGTGCTTCTTGATGTGCAAAAAAGAGTGCATCAATTAAGTCGGTTTCGCTTATCTGTAATGCGCCCCCCTCTACCATAACAATATTTTCTTCAGAAACTGCTGCAATCATATCTATATCACTGCTTTTACGTGTCGAAATTGTTGGATTGATGACAAATTTGTTCTCAATTCGTCCAACCCGAACTCCCGCAATGGGTCCAGATTTAACAGCGAATGGCAATGGACTAATATGCAAAGCCATAGAAGCGCCGCATAGTGCCATAATGTCCGTATCATGTTCTCCATCATGCGACATAACGGTAGCTATTACTTGTATGTCATAAAAAAAATCATCAGGGAAAAGTGGACGTATTGATCGATCAATAATTCTGGCGTTTAAAACTTCTGCATCTCTGGGTTTATTTTCTCTTTTAAAAAATCCTCCAGGGATTTTTCCTGCGGAGTATGCTTTTTCTATATACTCACAAGTAAGAGGAAGAAAATCTATTCCATCTCTTGCGGTATCCGATGAACAAACTGTAACCAGAACAACAGATTCACCCCATTTTACCATCACTGATCCGCTTGCCTGTCTTGCTATTTTACCAACTTCAAAATAAATTGGAGTGTTTCCAATTTCTGCGCTAACAATATAATGTTTATTGTAATTCATAATAAGTTATTTTCGTAGTCCAAGTTCGTGGATTAATTTTTTATATCTGTTGAAATCTAATTTATTTAAATACTTTATCAAGCGACGTCTTTTTGAAACCATCTTCAATAATCCGTGACGAGAATGAAAATCTTTTCCGTGGTTCTTAAAATGCTCTGTTAAATAATTAATTCTACTTGTTAAAAGTGCCACCTGAACCTCTGGGGATCCCGTGTCAGATAAATGCTGTGCAAATTGAGAAATAATCTCTTTTTTGGAAAAAAGTGTCATATAGTACCTTTGCGAATATGTCTCAAATAATAATTCAACCGCATAAAAGAGCCATTTCGGTATTGGTATTATATTTCACATTTCACTTACTTGTCAATGATCGTCTTATGCGATCCCTGATTGAATCCCACGCATTACCAGAAGGCAATTGTTCTATCCATAGAAAGTTTATATCTAACTTTTCAAATTCATAAAATGCAGAGAATAAATATTTCGCGTAAAAGTAAGGCGAATTTAAAAGTTTAATTGCATTTGGTTTCAGTTTGGTTTTTTGTAGTTTTTCAAATAGATGAGAAGAATGATACAATATACCAGAATTTGGCGGTAAATTAGCAATGTCAGTTATGGTCGATATCCATGCAATGTTCGAAATTGACGGAGCGTAATGCCTGTCAAGGCGCCCCGGGGATCCATCGGGATTATTTCCATCAATAAAATTTAAATTGCCCAACTCAAGAACACCGCGTCTCAAAATAATCGCTGGATTTTTCGTTAGATCCACAATGGTGGATTCTATGCCGTATTTACATAATCCACCATCCAGTATTGCTTTAATTTTACTTCCAAGAGTTTTTATTACGTGCTCAACGGTTGTACTACTTGGCCGTCCTGATAAATTTGCACTTGGAGCAACAATTGGAGCTCCTACTAATTTAATTAATTTCTGAGCAATTTTATTAGAAGGAACCCTTACTGCTACTTTATTTGAACCACCTGTTATAATTGGAGATACGTCTTCTTTTTTGTAATATATTAAGGTTAATGGTCCCGGCCAATATCCGCCACCATCAAAAAAAGGTTGAGGCAACGGTGAGGCATATAAATTTCTAGTTTCTTCCTTAGAGCTTGTGTGAACTATTAATGGATTATAGTGTGGTCTTTTTTTAACAGAGTATATTTTTTTGATAGCACTTTCGTTTGTGCTTAAGGCGGCTAATCCATAAACTGTTTCAGTGGGGAAAGCCACTAATTCACCAGCTAAAATTAAATTTGCAGCAATTTGCAGATCTTTTAATTTTTTTGGATCTAATATTTTGCAAGACAGTACAGACATAATTAAATTTATCGTCTCATTTTTTTTCTTACATTGATAGAATGTGTTTTGTTTTTATTGCAACATAATTAAACTTATTATCTTTTATATTTTTTGAACAGATTCCTGAAAAAAGGTTCTCGTAATTCCGGATAATAAAATTAGCAAATTTTAAATTAATAATATCACTAAAATGTTTCAAATAAATTACATCTAATTAAATATGGAATTTAAATAATTCTACTATTAGAAATAGTAAATTAAAATCTTTAAAATACTACTGTATTATATTAAAATTTAGGTTATCTAAACAATTCTTATGACTATCGAAGATCGTATTAAAAAAGAACGTTATCAAAAAAGCTTATTACTTAAAACGATGGGCAAAAATCCTTATGGGAATAAATTTAAGCCCAGTATTTCAATATCAGAATTTAAGACTAAATTTACAAGTCAACAGAATGAAGAATTTTTATTATTAAAATCAGTATATTCTATAGCAGGTCGAGTTATGGCTATTCGAAATTTAGGAAATGTGAATTTTTACAAAGTGCAAGACGGAACAGGTCAATTGCAGTTATATATAAATAAAAATACAATAGATCCCACGGACTCATCTAAAGATCAACTAGCATTAATAGACATTGGTGATTTCATTGGAGTCTCAGGGACTCCGATGCGTACCAAAACGCATGAATTATCCTTACATGTCAAACATTTAGAAATTGTTACGAAATCGTTGTTACCATTACCTGATAAATGGCACGGATTAACAAATGTTGAACAGCGCTATCGGCAGCGATATTTGGATTTAATTGTGAATGAAAAATCTAGAAATATTTTCAAAATTCGTTCCCAGATAATACGTGAAATTCAATCTTTTTTAGATACGCGTGGATTTATGGAAGTTGAAACGCCAATATTGGATAGTATCGCCGGAGGTGCTAATGCTAAGCCGTTCAAGACCCACCATAACGCATTGAATGAAGATATGAGTTTACGTATTGCAACGGAATTGCACTTAAAAAGACTGGTGGTTGGTGGATTTGAAAATGTGTATGAAATTGGACGCTTGTTTAGGAATGAAGGCGTAAGCACAAAGCATAATCCAGAATTTACAACAATTGAATTTTACAAAACATATTCCACTTATAAGGATTTAATGAGCTTCAGCGAAGAGCTGTTTCGTCATTTAGTTTTTAAAATTCACGGAACATATCAAATTCCTTACGGGAATCATATTATTGATTTTGAAAAATCGTTTCAATGTTCTTCGATTGCGAGACTGGTTGGTGAACATATAGGTTTTTCAGAATCCGAAATAAGAAAACTAGAACAAACCAGCGATATTGAACTGGCTTTTAATATAGCAAAGGGAAGAACAGTGTCCTATGATACACCTGACTTAATACTTAAAGAATATGAAGCAATCTTTGATAAAAGAAGCCTTGCGCTACATTTGTTGTATGCTGTTTTTGAACATGAAATTGAGCACAAGATAGTTCAACCAACTTTTTTAGTTGATTTTCCTGTCTCAGTAAGTCCGCTTGCTAGACGTAAAGACGAAGACCCGTCAGTTGTAGAGCGATTTGAATTATTCTGTGCCGGAATGGAAATATCTAATGCATTTTCAGAATTAAATGATCCAATTGATCAAAGAATGCGATTTGAATTGCAATCCAAACGCAAAATGATGGGTGATAAAGAAGCACATGATATGGATGAGGATTTTTTAACAGCTCTTGAAATAGGCATGCCACCAACTGCTGGTCAGGGAATTGGAATTGATCGCGTTGTAATGCTACTAACAAATAGTTTATCAATCCGAGAAGTTATTCTATTTCCAAAAATGCGAATGAAGTGATCGACTTGATGGCTGATAAAATTGTTTCATATTTACCGGTAATTGCAGTGTTCGCGCTTGGTTGTATGGTTTTTTCGGTAAGCATGCATATCTTTTTTTTAAATAAAAAATCAAATTTTTCATTTAATTTTGAATGGCTAATAATTAAACGATTATTAACAGCCAAATATAACAATAAAATTATTTCTATAATAACTTACATTTCTATCATAGCAGTAATGCTGGCGTGCGCCGGGATGATTGTGGCTGCAGGTGTGATAAATGGATTTTCTAATAACCTTAGAGATAAGATACTTAGCATTAATCCGCATATTGTTTTAATGTCTCACGAAAATGATTTTTCAGGGTATGAAAAAATTCTCAAAGAAACGTTTAAGATATCAGATATAGAATCTGCAAATCCTTTTATTTTAAACGAAGCAATTTTGTCTTTCAATGTTAATACGGCGGGAGTTATAGTTAAGGGAATCACCAATGACCAACATAATGTCTTAAACAAGATCAAAACAAAAGCTCTCGCTGCATTTAATTTTGATAATAAAATTATAATTGGAGGAGAGATGAAAAAAAAGTTTAAAATTACCTATGGAGACCTTGTTGATATAATTAGTTTAACTAAAAATACAATTGGACTGATTGACCCTGTGCCTCAAATTGAAAATTTTAAGGTAGTTGGTAATTTTAATACAGGAATTTCCGAATATGACACTAGATTAGTTTATATTCCTCTTAAAAAAGCGCAAATATTATTCAATAAACAGGAGCTAATAACAGGAATTGAGTATAAGGTAAAAGATCCTAATAGGGTAATTGAGATTTCTGATAAAATCATTAAAGCTGTTAAGGGTTATCCATTTTACACCAGTAATTGGATAGAAGCAAATAAGCCATTAATTTCTGCTTTAAAACTTGAAAAAATAGCAATTTTTACTATTTTTATAATTATTTTTTGCATGGCTAATTTTCTTATACTGTTTTCATTAATCACGGCAGTATTTGATAAAAGCAGGGAAATTTCCATACTAAAAAGTATGGGTTCAAGTAGTAATTCAATAATGAATATTTTTGTGTTATATGGTTTATTTGTTGGCTTAATAGGAACCTTTTTAGGTCACATACTTGGATTGGGATTATGTATTTTATTGCAACAAATTAATATTGATTTTAATTCCGAGCTCTATTGTTTTAACAAATTTCCAATTGATATTAAAAAAAATCAATTATTTTTGATAACTTTCTGTACTTTAGCAATAAGTTTTTTAACAACAATTATTCCGGCTTTTTTGGCGGCACGTTGCAAACCATCAGATGGATTAAAATTAAAAATTTAATTACTCATGCAAATAAAGTTACAAAATCTTTGTAAGGTATATGATCTTCAAAATAAGAAATTAATCGTTTTAAATAAATTAAATTGTCAATTCGAATCAGGAGGAATGTATGTAATTACTGGAATTTCTGGCTCTGGGAAAAGCACATTAATACATATACTGGGCACGCTTGATTTTCCCAGTAACGGCAAGGTACTTTGGGATAATTGTGATATTTTTTCCTTAAAAGAATCGGAAATTGCCGAATTTAGAAATAGAAATATTGGATTTGTTTTTCAATTTCATCAATTGTTGCCTGATCTTAATGCATTGGAAAATGTTCAATTGCCATTATTGATACAGCGAACAAATTTAAAAATTGCTAAAGAAAAAGCTTTGGATTTACTTTTAAGAATTGGTTTAAACGAGCGTTTGTATCATAAGTCAAGAGAGTTATCCGGAGGAGAACAACAGCGAGTCGCATTAGCTAGAGCATTGATCACAAAACCTAAGCTATTGCTGGCAGATGAACCAACTGGAAATTTGGATCAAGATGCAGAATTTGGTACTACAATTATCATAGTAACTCATAACGCTAATTTATTTATAGAAAACAGATACAAACAACTGCCTGTATGCAATTTAGAATAAAGGATCCTTGAATTAAATTTTATTTTTATGTTTATTTTGGATATTTACAAATTCAACAAATATTGAAAACCCAAGCGCAAAATAAACATAGCCTCTAGGAATATGTTCCCCAAAGGCATCTGCTAATAAAAATATAGAAATTAGGAGCAAAAATGCCAATCCAAGCACTTTCATAGATGGATTCTTTTCCAAAAAGCCGCTCACATAACGAGCTGCAAATACCATTATAATTACAGCTATTAATATAGCAATTGCCATAATGGTCAATTGAGCAGTCAGACCTATGGCAGTTATTATTGAATCTAGTGAAAATACTATATCCAGCATAAAAATTTGAAAAATAGCAAAATTAAATGATATTAAACGTTTATGATGATTTGGTAATTCTGTTTTTGTTACGTTAATTAATTCTTGTGTTGCCTTATAAAATAAAAACAAACCACCAGAACCTAAAATTATATCATGTATAGAAAATGTATGGTCTAAAAAAATTAATATCGGATTTTTGAGTGACAAAAGCCACGATAATGAAAATAGTAAACCCAGGCGCCCAAATAATGCCAAAGACAAACCAAGCTTACGTGCCAATTCCTGCTGATCCTTTGGGAGATTTGCACATATAATACTAATAAACAAAATATTATCTATACCTAAGATAATTTCTAAGACCGTAAGGGTAAAAAGACTTAAGTAGGTGTCTGGATTTTGTAAAAAATCAAGCATAGCTATTGTTTAAATTTCACGAAATTTAACAATTTGCAACAAGCTATATGCAAACTACGCAATTTGGATCTGAAGAACTTAACATAAATTTAAAAATTTTTAAAGTTTCTCATGAATACACTTGTTTATTGGTGCTTATTTGAAATAATTAAAAACTCTTAAAAATTATCTTAAAACGAGATCTCGTAGATTTTAAAATGTTTATTGAAGCAAAAATTCTATCATGAAAATAGTTTTACTCCATATAATTCCAAAAAATAATGCCGCAAATAATGTGGAAAATAATGCTAATTCGATCGGTAAATTATATATCCTTTTAAGTGCCTTAACTGTTAAAATAAAACTCCAAAGTGAAACGGTGTACTGTGAAATAATTGGTATAAATGAAAATATTTTTGGTATTTGACAAACGCATATCAGATACAATGTTGTTTCGTAATTAACAATTTTACAATTGCGCCAATCTGCTTTTAATGAAAAAAGCTTTACCGTTATATGTATTATACTTGCGTATATATGAATCCAGAAAAAAGCCGTTAACGGTGATAACAATAACTGTAATTGCATTACATTTATCAATTCATTCACATTGCCAAGTTTCATAAATCCAATTGATTCTATATTCATGTTACCTTTAGCGAGCCATTTTATAAAAAATGTATTGATGACAATATTACAAGAAAGTCCAAACCAATATAAAAAAACACCTAAAAACGTGTTTTTTTCTAAATGGTCTGTTGATAGAATTTTTTCAAAAAACCGAGACGGATTTCTGAGTAAAACTTTATATTTTGAATCTAAATATGAGAACCGCATTTATTTCAATATTCCCTTTTGTTATTAAAATACACACATTATTTTTTTTTGCACAGGATAATGCTAAATATAATGTCGCAAATCAAATACTAGAAAACTTCTCTTTAAGTAAAATTTAATCATTGATTTTTAGGAAATGAAAATAAAAACACGCCCATGGTCCTATCAATAACAAGGAATCAATTCTGTCAAAGATTCCACCGTGCCCAGGTAATAAATTTCCTGAATCTTTTACATTGTAAAAGCGTTTAATTTTACTTTCTATTAAGTCTCCCATAGGGACCAAAACAATAGAGGGAAAACTTATATAAAAAATATCGTTTAATTCAATTTGAGGTAAATATTTTTGAATTATCAACGGTATTAGGATAGCGCCAATTGATCCAGCGAAAAATCCTTCCCATGTTTTTTGGGGACTTATTGTTGGCCATATTTGATTTGCTCCAAATGATTTTCCAAAAAAATAAGCAAAACTATCATTAGACCATGTTGTTATCAAAACAACCAATACGGCATAAAAGCCTTCATGTTTTCGTAAAAAATAAAAAGAATAGATTCCTGCTAAAATATAAACAATCCCAAATAGTTCATTCCGACTTATCTTTAAATATTCGTATGAACAAATTACTGCTATGACCCACAAAAAAAGCGCAAAACCAATGCCCCCATTGCTTATAATAGTCAACGCTAACGGTATTAAGATTACTGCGGTCATTATTCTTTTAATAAAATTTGTCATAAACTTTTACCAAACCTTCTATTTCTAGAGGCATAATTTTGCAGTGCCATATCAAAATCAAATTTACTAAAATCTGGCCACAGTGTGGATGTTATATATAACTCAGAATACGAAAGTTGCCATAATAAAAAATTAGAAAGTCGCATTTCGCCACTGGTTCTAATAAATAAATCTGGATCTGGAAGCTGGTTGGTTTCTAGATACTGAGAAAAAACCTGTTCTGAGATTTGATTTATCGAAATTATTCCATTTGCAATATCTTTTACTATCTTTCTGGTGGCTTTCACAATTTCCATTCTAGAGCCATAAGAAATCGCTATTGTTAAATTTAATTTATCGTTTTTTTTAGTTTTCTCACAAATTTGAATAAGTGTTTTTCTGAGAGCAGACGGGAGCTTTTCTAATGATCCAATTGTTCTTAGACAAATACCATGATTCATCAAATTAAAACTATCTGTTTTAAGATAATTTTGCAGAATCTCAAACAATCCCATGATTTCATTCCTTGGCCTTTCCCAGTTTTCTGAAGAAAATGCATACAATGTTAAATATGGAATTTTTAATGCACAACAATATTTTATTATCTCTTTTGCTGTAATCACTCCAGCACGGTGGCCATCAATTCGCGATAGTCCTCTTTTTTGGGCCCATCGACCATTTCCGTCCATTATAATTGCAATATGTTGAGGAAACATTACGTATTTTGCAAAATTATTTTTGAAAAATCATTTTGCAAATTCTCTATTTCATCAGCAAAATACTGAATACAATTTAACAAATAGTCACAAATTAAAATTAAATATATAACTATAATTTTCATTATTATAATAAAGTTTTCAAACTATTTTGTCCGATCTAGCAGACCTTAAGGTAATGATAAAGATATCAATCATCTTTGTTGTGGTTTTCACTGTTTTGCATCTAATATCTTTATGAAATTTTATAATTTAAAACCGGACTTAGCAAAACAAAAGCTTCTGTTTCTTTTTATGTTCCCAAGATTCGAAATTAACGATTCCGATAAACTAATTAAAAAAATAAAGAAGCAGAAACTGCCGACCTTATTATAGACGGCAGAAAATTTGAAAAACACAAAAAATCAAACATAATTGAGATTATTTATTTACCGGAATAATATTCAATAATTAATTGTTCATTCACTGTAATTGGAACATCCTTTCTTGTAGGAAGTGTTGTGATTTTAACCCTTTTACCATCTTCCATTGGTAATAAATATCCAGGGATTGGCAGGTTGTCTTGATCTTTTTGATTTGTTTGTATTGCTTTTTGCATCTTTGATTTTTCGTAAACCCCAATTACTTCTTCCGGGGAAGTCATATATGAAGGAATGTCGACTCGTTGATTATTTATGGTTATATGGCCATGACGAACCATTTGACGTGCCGCATTTATACTTGGAGCAAAACAGGATCTAAAAATTATATTATCCAACCTGGATTCTAGTTTTACAAGTAAATTAAGCCCTGGATTTCCTTTGGTTTTAAAAACACTTTCAACGTAACGATTTAATTGTTTTTCGCTTACACCGTAATGAAATCTAAGTTTTTGCTTTTCTCTTAAACGTAAAGCAAATCCAGAAAGTTTTGATTTTCTAGACGGTCCATGTTGACCCGGCGGAAACGGTCTTTTTAAATCTGCCTCTGTCCGCATTAAACCAGGAAGAGGTGTTCCGAGACGACGAATTATTTTTAACCTAGGCCCACGATATCGTGCCATATTTTTCTCCTACAATTTAGTGTCAATCGCTTTAGGATCTTAAGCTATTCTATGGATTGACTAGATGCGGAATACTAAAAAATAAATACCCAATTGTCAAATAGAAAACTTAATTTGTAGATTTCTAATTTATGAATAATTTTGGTCTTATTGGTTGGTCGATAAAACATAGTCTTAGTCCAAAAATCTATAATTCAACATTTAGAAAAAAGAATTTAAACTGGAAATATGTTTTGATTCCAACCATGCTAAAGAATTTAAGTGATTTGATAGAAATGATCCGTGGCAAAAATTTTCTTAGCGTTAACATTACATCACCGTACAAAGAGAGCATCATTCCGTATTTGGACTGTATTACGAATAAGGCTGATAAAATTGGATCCGTTAACATAGTGTTCTCAACGGGCAATGGAGAGATAATTGGAGATAATACCGATTCTGATGGGTTTTTAAATGACATTAAAAATAAGAAAATTTTTACTTTTGGAAAATCGGTCACAATCCTGGGGTACGGGGGGTCCTCTAAGGCGATTTGTCATGCATTAAAAAAAATGCAGGTATCATCAATTGAGATTTGGAGTCGCGGCTCTGGAAAGGTTCCAATTTCGGCAGATTTAACGATAAATTGCACACCTGGACTGGATTCTTGTATTTTAGAAAAAATGCTATTTGATTCAAGTCAAATACTGTATGATTTGAATTATGCGCCAAATGAAACTCCAATCATGCAAATGGCTAAAAATTATGGCGCTATAGCTTTTAATGGATTCGGCATGTTACGGGAACAGGCGAAATTGAATTTTAAAATTTGGCAAAAATTAAATAGTTATAAAATTTAAAAGCTTAATCTTTCAATAATACATCAATCTTGCTTTCAATGGTAAATATGTTAAACAATAAATATGTCTAAGAATAATATAATACGTGTTACAGATGTCAATTTCGCGGCCGAGGTCTTAGGGTTTGATGGCATTTTTCTATTAGATTTTTGGGCAGATTGGTGTGGGCCCTGTTTGGCTATTGCTCCACACATTGAATCATTAGCTGATGAATACATGGGTAAAATTAAAATTGGAAAATTGAACATTGATCTCGATAGCGAGGTAGCCGCCAGATTTGAAATTCGAGCTATTCCAACGTTAATTTTATTTAAAAATGGTAAAATTGTAGATAGGGTATCTGGCAATATGTCTAAAATTGTAATTGAAAATTTAATTAAGAAATATATCTAAGCTATTTAAAATCAGGATCTTTGTTTAAGTATGTTGCATACCTTAACGCAACTTGGAAAATAGAATATATTATAAGTGCAATATTGGTGATATTTAAAGTTTCAAAATATCCCCATTTTTTCTAATTGATCATTCGTTTCTTTTAATTTATCTAGAAGTTTAAGTTTTTCGTAATTCATTTTTAAGCCGGATAGGACAATAGGCATTATTGAATCTTTAGATTTTAAATTTAAAATTAGCGATTTGTAAATCTTAATCGAATCTTCGTATTCCTCTAGCTCAAAATGCAATTGCGCAATAGAAATTGCAATAATATTTGAAATTTTTATATTTGGATTATTTGATAAGATGTCTTCCATCTTATTTTTTGCTGACTTGATTGATTTTTTATCTTGCCTAATTGTTTGAAGCACATCGTAATAGCTTTCGGCAGCGATTTTGTTTTGTCTTTCAGTTTTGTGTATTTGCATTCCAGCAACAAATGTTATTAGTATTATACTTATTATCAGAGTTACTGTTAAAATTGTTATATTTTTTTTATTGAAAATTAAATTCATATATTTCAAACCATACCAATCTAAATAAGTTTTTCAAAAATCACCAATAAGCCTTTACATAAAGCCCGACAAACTCTGAATATTTATCAATCTAATTACGTGTCTTGTCAAATCCCATAATGTACATATATTTCATAGCAAATTTAAAATTTTTTATTCAGGATGCTAAAATGTATGAAAAAACAAGAGGGACAACTATAGTTGCATCTGATTCTATCATAAATTTAGGTGAGTCTATGTTTAATTTACCCCAGGAAATTTTTTCGTTCGGAGTTGCTCCGCTGTAAGATCCGTAAGAAGTTGTACTATCGCTTATTTGACAAAAATAACTCCAAAGTTTTACAGGTTTCATTAGATCTTGACTAATAAGAGGAACAACGCAAATTGGAAAATCTCCCGCAATTCCTCCTCCAATTTGAAAAAATCCGACACTATTATCTTGGGTGTTGTCTTGATACCAACTGATGAGTTGATTCATTTGAGAAAAACCACTTTTAACAGTGTTGAGATCCTTAATATTTCCTTTTATAAAATTCGCTACAAAAATATTTCCCAAAGTTGAATCTTCGATTCCTGGAGTGAAAATTGGAATATTTTTTTTTGCAGCAGCCAGGAGCCACGAATCCTCAGGATTGATTTGGTAAAGAGATTGAATCTCTCCTGAAAGTAATATTTGATACATAAATTCGTAGGGAAAATATGAAGATTTGTTTTTTTCAGCCTTTTTCCAATATTTTAAAATAATATGTTCGATTTTTCTTAATGCTTCCTCCTCAGGGATGCAGGTATCAGTGACTCTATTGAATCCAGCTTTAGATAATTTAAGTTCTTCTTCTGCGCTCAAGGTTCGCCAATTAGGAATTCTGCAATAATGTTTATTTGCAATCAGATTAAACAAATCTTCTTCGAGATTTGCGCCAGTGCAAGATATTGCGTGCACTTTATCATAACGAATCATATCAGCTAAGGATATTCCAAGTTCTGCTGTACTCATGGCACCAGCTAAGGTTATAAACATTTTATTACCAAGTTTTAGTTGCTCAACATATCCCTCTGAGGCTTCAACGCATGTTTTTGCATTAAAATGCCGGTAATGACGATGCATAAAATCTTTAATCTGCATGTATGATAATTTGATCACTGTGGTCCTTAATTTAAAATTTAAACTGTAATTTAGTAAAATTAATTCAATCTTGTCAACAACACTGTAATTTTAATTAAAAGTTATTAGTTTTAAGCTTTGATTTTATTTGAATTTAGTCGATTACTCTTGATTTATTTTAAAATGGAATTCAAGATAAATTGATGAATTTTCTGATGCGAGTTGGTTTTACAAGATCTGATGATTTAAAGATGTGGTTGTGTTCGAGCAATCCTGATTGGATAACGGTCGGCGATGCTTTAAGCAGCAATGCCCTACCTTTTCCTATTTTATTTACTATGCCAAACAATAACATTAAACATATTAATCTTTCTGTAAATTTTAAAAAATATTCTGAGATTTTTAATGAAAAAGAATATTTTAATTTTTTATTATTACGAGACGATAACAGTAAACTTCCGATTTTTGAAATTGGAACTCCGTCCTGCAAAATAATGACAATTTTTTCAGAATTTGGAAATTCGTTTATTGAAATTATTGAAATCCTTGGATTTTCATTTTTAGAATTTTTGCCAAGCGACGTTCCTGGTTATTTTTTTTTAAGAATGCATTTCCCTGTGTTGAACACAATTGGTGAATTGCTTCGAGCAATATGTTTATTGCGCGCAAGTTTAGAAATATTGGGTCATGTGCGCGGTTTTCAAGTTTGCAAATTTTCATATGGAAGGTTTCCAATTTCTTATAATTTCATCAATAGGTTAATTAATGATTTGTGTTAATAAGATTTCAGACAAGACATGATTCTTTAATATTTAAAAAATATTCGATTAATCAAAATCACAGTATACGAGTTGCTAGAATTTTTGATTCTAAATACTTTGACAGTGTTTTCTCTTCTTCTGTTGAAGCAGATGCACTATGGACGACATGTAGCAACACGTTGATATTAGTTAAGACCGGCGATTGTTGTGCAATTGTGATTTTAAATACTAATCTCTGCGCAGGTGTTATTCATGCAGGATGGCGTGGAGCCTGTATGGGAATTGTGTTAAATATGTTTGACGATATAAGAAAAACAACTAATCTGAACAGTTATCAGTTTGTTGCTTTTATGGGTCCCTGTATAAAAGTAAACGCATACAATATTAAATACAAAACAACACTTGAAATCCCGGAGCAATTTTTAAGACTAAGAAAAGATCAAAGAATTGTTTTAAACTTGTCGACTTTAATTCGGTATCAGTTGGATAAATTAAAAATTTGCAAAATTAATATTTTAAATCATTGCACTTTTTCAAAGATGAATTCTTATTATTCAGCAAGACGCGGTGATAAACAACGTCAATTTTCTGTTGTTTTATTGTGAATCACTTGAATTGAATATATTCATTATTTGAATAATATTTACTGTCAAAATTTTATAATTTTTATATCAATATATTACACAACATTAAGATAAATAATATTTAATCTTTGACATTAATAGAATATGAATAATGCATAAAATACGCTCTAATAGAGTTATATTATGTCTCTTAATAATGATTTTGCGCATTTGCACTTGCATACTCAATACTCTTTTTTAGATGGTGCAATTAGAATAAAAGATTTGATTAAAAAAGTTTCACAACTCGGAATGCGTCAAGTCGCCATTACTGATCACGGAAACATGTTCGGGGCGCTGGATTTTTACATTCAAGCAAAAAATGCAGGAATTAAGCCCATTCTTGGACTGGAAGCATACATCACAGGCAAGGTTAAACATACGGATAAGATTCGTGAAAATTTTCATTTAATTTTGCTTGCCGAAAATAATATAGGTTTTGACAATCTTAAAAAACTTTCCTCTAAAGCTTTTTGTGATGGTAAATATTTTTATCCAAGAATTGATAAACAATTACTTCATGAACACAGGGAAGGCTTAATTGTTTCAACTGCCTGTCTTGGTGGCGAAGTTGGAAAAAAATGCGCAAACGGTGATTTGGACGGTGCTCGTGAAACAATTAGAGAGTTTAAACAAATCCTTGGACCTGATCATTTCTTTTTAGAAGTTCAACCAAATGGAATAAAGGCTCAAAGTAAAGTTAATTCAACATTGGCAGAAATGGCTATCAGTGAGGGTCTAAGATTAATTGCTACCAATGATTGTCATTATTCAAATCGAGAAGAACATGATGCTCAAAATATATTAATGGCAATTAGACAACAAAAATCATGGAATGATCCAACCTTGCACAAACATGAAACTGATGCTTTTTATATTCGCTCAGAAAAAGAAATGTGGGATCTCTTGAAGTATGATTATTCAAGCGCTTTTGAAACAACTTGCGAAGTGGCTGCTCGTTGCAATGTCGAACTGGCTCTTGGTGATAAAATTTTGCCAGGTTTTCAAATTCCAGAAAATTACAAAAATGAGTCTGAATATTTAACATATTTATCCAAAGAAGGTTTAAAAAGACGATTTAAGGAAATTTCTTATAAAATTGAACAAGATCAATACATAGATCGACTACAATCAGAATTAGCAATTATAGTGCGAATGGGATTTTCTGGATATTTTTTGATAGTTCAAGATTTTATTAATTGGGCTAAAAATTGTGGAATTTTAGTTGGACCTGGCCGTGGTTCAGGGGCGGGAAGCTTGGTTGCGTATGCTTTAAGGATCACAGATTTAGATCCTATTCCTTATAATTTACTTTTTGAAAGATTTTTAAATCCAGAGCGTATTTCAATGCCTGACTTCGATGTAGATTTTATGCAGGAACGCCGAAGTGAAGTAATTCAGTATGTAACGGATCGTTATGGTAAAGAGCGAGTTGGACAAATTGCTACATATTCTGGATTAAATCCAAAAAGCGCTATAAAAGATGTTGCCAGAACTCTTGGTATACCGTTTTCCGAAATCAACGAATTGACAAAACCAATGCCTTTATTGATTGAAGGCAGAAAACCAGATCTGGATGAAGCATTGGAATATGCGCCGAAATTAAAACAAAAATCACTCGAAGACCCTGTATATAAACGAATCATTGATACGGCACGTGTTCTAGAGGGCCTGTATCGACAGGTTGGCATACATGCTGCTGGAATTGTGATAAGTGATAAACTGCTCACAGATTATGTTCCTGTTTTTGCAGGACAGCATGGTGAAATTGTAACGCAATTTGATAAAGATAAGATAGAATACATTGGACTTATTAAATTTGATTTCCTTGGATTGAAAACATTAGATGTTATCGCTAATGCTGAAAATCTCATTAATCTTAAATTAAAGAAAGAAAACCAACCTCTTTTAAAAATTGGATTATTGTCTCCTAATGCCTTAGAATCGCAAGCCGTTTATGAATTAATTGCATCCGGTGATACGTTGGGTATTTTTCAAATGGAATCAGATGGATTTCAAGATTTATGTCGACGCCTTAAACCTGATTGCTTTGAAGATATTATTGCTGCAGGAGCACTGTATAGACCAGGGCCAATGCAATCAGGTATGATGGATGATTTTATAGATCGAAAACATCAGAGAAAAGCCATAATTTATCCTCATTTCAAATTGGAATCAATTTTGAAATCGACCTATGGGACATTTGTTTACCAAGAACAAATTCTTTTAGCGGCTCAAATTCTTGCGGGTTACAACCTCGGCAGGGCAGACTTACTTCGCAGAGCTATGGGTAAGAAGAAATTTGGAGAAATGCAAAATCAAAGAGCAGAATTTGTTATTGGTTGTAAGGAAAACGGTGTAGATTCAGACAAGGCAGGGGTCATTTTTGATTCAATAGAAAAATTTGCTGGTTATGGATTTAATAAAAGTCACGCTGCTGCCTATGCAATGATTACCTATCAAACAGCTTATTTGAAATGCTATTACCCGGTTGAATTCATGGCTGCGTTATTAACTACTTCCTCTGACTCAACTGTTGACATAGTAAGGTATGTAAGAGAAGCCAGAAATTCCGGAATAGAAGTCCTGCCTCCGGATATTAATTTTTCTTCTCGTAAATTTACGGTAGACAATAATAGAATTAGATTTGGATTAGAAGCAATTCGCGGATTGGGAGATTCTGCGCTTGAAACAATATTGGAAATCAGAGAACAGGATAATTTTTATAAAAATTTATTTCAATTATGTGAAAAAGTTTCTTTGCAAAAAATAAGTAAAAAAGTTTTAGAAGCTTTAACAAAATCTGGTGCTTTTGATAGCTTTGGGCGATCTCGTAAACAAATATATCTCGCAATTGAAAGAGCTATGAAATACGCCCAAAAATCACAAAAAGATAAAGAAAGAGGGCAGTTTTTATTATTTGGAGACCTTGAAACAAAAGAAATTTACGATGATTGCAAAGAATGGTCGAAAAAAGAAAAATTAGATTTTGAACGAGAAACGCTTGGTTTTTATCTTTCAGGACATCCTTTGGATGATTACCAGGAAGAAGGTAAAAGGTTGCAAGTTTCTACAAGTGCACAGCTTGGTAAATTGAAGCAATTTGAACAAGTAAGTATTATGTGCGTGGTTGTAAATCTAGTTGAGCGTATTCTGAAAACTGGAGATGGACGATGGGCGATTATTGATGTGGAAGATACCTTTGGACATGTTGAAATACTTGCTTTTAATAAAATTTATCTTAAACATGAACCAATTTTAAAGGCCAAGGAACCTATTCTAATAAAAGGTAAAATTTTAATTGACGATATTCATGAAGAAGAACAAGTTGGTATGCCAAAGATTCGTTTAGAGTCGGCAACTTTACTTTCGGATATAAGAGAAGAGAGAGTTAAGTTTGTTGATATAGTCATAAATATGAATTCAGCAGAACTTTTAGAAAATATTCAAAAAATTTGCAAAGAACACAGTGGAAAAAAATCAATGAGGTTGATTTTTGAACACACTAAAGGAATTAGGACACATATGCTTTGCGGTGATAATTTACGTATACATCTCTCTGATTCCTTGATCTACAAATTAAAAGAACTAGATGGAATCAAGGACGTATCCTTAAGTATGTAGCTGATTTATACTTAATGAGTTTCATTGGAATTATATGTCATTTGCTTCTTTTGAGTGATATCTTTTGTAAATTGCTTGAATTAAACAGTTTTCAAATTAATATTATGCGTTCTAATTAATGATTCAATTTCGCTTGAAAGTATTTGATTTTCAAATAAAAATATACGCGAATTATCGCGTCCTTGACCAAGCTTGTTTCCGTGATAACTTATCCAAGATCCATTTTTTTCCAAAATATCCATTTCTATTCCCAAATCAATTATTTCTCCTTCTTTCGATATCCCGTGACCATAAAGTATATCAAATTCAACTTCCTTAAAAGGTGAAGCCATCTTGTTTTTAACAATCTTTACACGGGTTCTGTTTCCAACCATCTGTTCACCATTCTTAATAGAGCTTATGCGACGAATGTCTAATCTTATGGAAGCATAAAATTTTAAAGCATTACCCCCAGTTGTAGTTTCCGGACTGCCAAACATTACGCCAATTTTCATACGTAATTGATTTATGAAAATTATTGATGTTCCACTTTTTGACATAGTGCCAGTAAGTTTACGTAAAGCTTGGCTCATTAAGCGGGCCTGTAGTCCAACATGAGAATCTCCCATCTCTCCCTCGATTTCTGCTTTTGGAACTAGCGCTGCCACTGAATCTATAACAATTAAATCAACCGTGCCGGAGCGAACCAGTATATCTGCTATTTCAAGTGCTTGCTCTCCAGTGTCTGGTTGAGAAATTAAAAGATCTTCAATGTGAATGCCGAGTTTTTTTGCATAATTAATATCAAGAGCATGTTCTGCGTCTATAAAAGCTGCTATGCCGCCTTGTTTCTGAATTTCTGCTATTGCGTGAAGTGTTAATGTTGTCTTTCCGCTGGACTCAGGGCCGTAGATTTCAATAATTCTGCCTCTTGGATATCCACCTATTCCCAGGGCGATATCAAGCCCCATTGACCCAGATGGTATAGAGTTCATATCAGATGCCAATGACTCTTCTTTTCCAAGTCGCATTATAGAACCTTTCCCAAATTGTTTTTCTATATTACTTAAAGTAAGCTCAAGGGATTTTAATCGTTCTTTTATTTGGTGTTCATCTCTTTTTTTGGTCATATTAAGCCTATATCATTGGCTGTTTTTAACGCAACGGGACGTTTTTTAAATTCTAAATGTGGAATTGTAATATATGCAGTCTTTATTGATCCAATATTGCTCCAAAGAATATCCAAATCAATTAAACGAGGACCGTTTTTTTTAATTCGCACTCTTCCAAATTTATTTTCTATTGTTTTCAAAACAAACCAAAGAGAGTCGGGATGCATTGAAGTCTTTAATTTTATTGATGAATTTATAAATTCAAAAAGAGTTTCTTTTCCAAAGGCAGAATTTAAATACATGGGACTTATGGCAATTATATAAATTTGTTCATATTTTAAGATTTCCAAATAAACGTTTTTAATTATTTCAATTCCATTTGGCGCAGAAGTTCCAATCCCTATTATGAAGCAATTCATTTGATGTTTTAGTAAAACAAATTCAAAATATCTTCAATGCTGAACAGCATATTACAATTTAAATTTGATCTAAATATTCTTTTAAAATTGTTTTAGCCATATTGGGATCCGCAACTCCTCTTGTGTTTTTAATTACTTGACCCATCAGGAATTCGAAAACACGAGTTTTTCCTGATTTGTATTTCTGCACTTCTGTAGGATTGTTGATTATTATTTTTTTAATAATTTCTTGTAAAATTTCGCAATCATGTTGTATTTCTAATTTTTCATCAGCCACAATTTCTATAGGCATTACCGCTTGATTGTTTAATAATTTTTCATAAATATATCTTGCAATTTTAGTGGTTACAATTTTATCATCAATTAAACGAATAAGTTGTGCTAATTGAAATATAGTTATCATTGGACTAAGTTGCATTTCATTTATTATCCAATTGGCGATGTTTTTTGCATTTTTGTAAAGCTTTAAAGTTTGCTCAAAATACAATGTAATTACTTTATTTGAAATCAAAATGCTTGCTTCATTTGCTGTGAGTTGAAATTCTTCTTGGTACCGAATTTGTTTTTGAATTGGCAGCTCTTGAATTAAATTGTGCACCATTCTTATTCTAGATTCGCTTATTATTAAAGGTGGAAGGTCTGGATCTGGAAAATATCTATAATCCAAAATAGTTTCTTTATCACGCAAAGGTTTTGAAATTTTATTATGAGAATCCCATAATCTCGTTTCTCTGTTGATTCGTTGCCCAGATTCTACTTTTAAAATTTGACGGTGAAATTCATGATTGATTGCTTGACCTAAAAATTTTACAGAATTTATATTTTTGATTTCCGTTCGAATGCCGAATATTTTTTCATCGTGTTTTCGAATTGAAACATTGGCATCTGCACGAATGGAACCTTCCTGCATATTACCATCACAGATATCTAAATGAATAACCAATGTTCTAAGTGCTTTATAAACATCCATCGCTTCTTCTGCAGATCTTAAATCAGGCCTGGTTACAACTTCTAGCAATGGAATTCCAGCTCTGTTGTAATCACAATAACTACAATTAATATCATCCATATGAAGACTTTTTCCTGAATCCTCTTCAATATGAATTCTTTCAATTTCGACGGCTTTTATACCATTTTTCGTTGGAAAATTCAAATTTCCATATTCGCAAATTGGAAGATCATGCTGTGTTATTTGATAGCCTTTTGGAAGATCTGGGTAAAAATAGTGTTTTCTAGAAAAAATACTTGTTGTATTAAATTTACAATTCAATGCCAATCCTAATTTTATCGCAAATTCCACTGCCTTGCTATTTATAACCGGCAAGGTACCGGGTAGGGCGATATCAATATCGTCAACATTTGTATTAGGTCGATTTTCATAACCATTCCTCGCTGAAGAAAATAATTTACTATTTGTTAATAGCTGTATATGAAATTCGAGGCCTATGATAACTTCGTAATCTGCCATACGATTGTTGTATATCTTTTTCAATCTCATGAAAAGAGGCATTCACAATTTCAGGAAGTGCTAAAACTATAAGATTCATACAATGAATCATAAAAAAGTTCATATACAATAAATGTCTAAGTCTACGTTTAATCAAATTGCGAACATTAGCCTTTCCAACAGACTTTGCTACCACTAACCCAAAAAGACCTTGAGTTTTTGTATTGTTGACAATCAAGGTTATGAATTTAGAGTGAATTCTTCTTCCGGTGCGTTGAATTTTTGAAAATTCATATTTCTTTTTAAGACAACGTTGGCTTATTTTTTTATTTCTTATAAGCAAACGGCACCAAACGTGTTCTATTTTTTGCGCGCCTTCTCTTTAAAATTTTTCGACCACCGGCAGTGGACATTCTGGAACGAAATCCGTGATCTCTTAATAACTTAATACGACTTGGCTGATAAGTGCGCTTCATATCCTAATCTGAGTAAATTTTTAAATGTAATTTGTCAAGTAAGTAAGTGTATTAAATCAAATTGCAACATTTGTTAAAATATCTTTCCTTGAATCGTTGCATTAATAAGACTATCGCATTACATAAAACCATTACATTATTATAAGTTATAATAACTATACCTGATAGCTATAAAAATAACGTTATGGTACACAAATGCCCAGGATTTGAGTAAATTTTAGAAAAAGATCTCTTGAAAAGTTTTCTTGTTGCAGTACGTTTAAGGCGATAGGTAATAAAAAAGATTAAATATAATTAAATCGAAGCACGGTGGATGTAGCTCAGTTGGTTAGAGCACCAGGTTGTGGCCCTGGGGGTCGAGGGTTCAAGCCCCTTCATTCACCCCATTATGTTTTTATGCGCTCGTAGCTCAGTTGGATAGAGCACCGGACTTCGGTTCCGGGGGTCATAGGTTCAAATCCTTTCGAGCGCGCATTATTTTATGTAATTTAATTTCTAATTTTTAAGCAGATTCAGTAAAATTAAATTTGATTAATTATCTTTATATTTCTTTTATTTAATTATTATTCTAATGTACCCTATTCACATGAGAGCAAACCATAGAAAATTAAATGATTTAAGAAATATTAAATTCCATAAACATTTTATTGAACATCATCCAGGAAGTGTTTTAGTTTGTTACGGAAAGACTCAAGTGCTTATTGTTGCCACAATTTCAAATCAAACTCCTCAGCATAGAAAAGAATTTGGGAAAGGATGGCTAAACGCTGAATATAACATGTTGCCTGGATCTACCCTGGAAAGGAAATTTCGATCCGGTTTTAAGGGGCAAGATGGTCGTTCTATGGAGATTCAACGCATGATTGGACGAGCCTTAAGACAAGCAATTGATTTAGATAAATTCGGACCAAGAACTATAACTGTTGATTGTGATGTTATTCAAGCCGATGGAGGAACGAGAACAGCAGCAATTACGGGTGGCTGGTTAGCGTTAGCTCTTTTATTAAAACATCAGAAACAAGACCATTTATTAATTCGTCAAATAGCCGCTATATCCTTAGGTGTTAAAGATAATCAAATATTTACAGACTTAGACTATGGGGAAGACTTAACAATTGATGCTGATTTTAGTTTAGTAGGATGTTCGAACGGAGATTTGGTGGAATTTCAAGGAACAGCAGAAAAAGTTCCAGTGAGAGCAGAAATTTTAACCGATATTTTAAATCAAGGATTTGATGCGATTTCAAGGATTTGCAAACTTCAAACAAATATTCTTAATTAGGTACTTATTGCAATCTAATGATCTGAAATTTATAAAAATTTAAACAAATATTGGAAATTGTTTTGCTAATTCTTTGACTTCGTTTTTGATTCTAAATTGTAATGTTGAATTGTTCGGATCTCGTAATATCTCCACAATCCAAGTTGATATAAGATTCATTTCGGGCTCTAGCATTCCCCTGCTCGTTACTGCTGCAGTTCCAATCCGAATTCCCGAAGTTATTTGCGGTGAATTCTTATCAAATGGTATTTGATTTTTGTTAGTGATAATATTTGACAATGCCAGAATATGCTCTGCTGTCTTGCCGGAAATTTTTAAATTGCTCTTATCTAAATCAATTAAAATTAAATGATTGTCGGTTCCATTTGAAATCAGTTTAAAACCTAAATTTTTTAAATTATTTGCCAAAATTTCAGCATTGCTGACAACTTTTGATTGATATACTTTAAATGACGGCAAGAGTGCCTCAGAAAAGGCGACTGCCTTTCCTGCTACAACGTGCATAAGAGGACCTCCTTGCAAATATGGAAACACTTTAGAATCAATCAGTTTTTTGTATTCTGATTTACATAGAATCATTCCACCTCTTGGGCCCCTTAATGTTTTATGTGTTGTTGTTGTTACAAAATCAGCATACGGAACAGGTGACTGATGAAGTCCTGCCGCTACAAGCCCAGCAATGTGTGCAATATCAGCTAAAAATTTAGCATTATATTTTTTAGAAATTTCACCAAATTTAGAAAAATCAATTTTTCTAGTGTATGCAGATGCTCCCGCAATTATAAGCTTAGGACGCGTTGTTTTTGCTAAGAACTCTACCCTATCGTAATCAATAGTCTCAGTTTTTGAATCAACTCCATAATGAACAATCTTAAACAGGCTTCCGGAAAAATTCACACTCGCTCCATGAGTCAAATGCCCACCGTGACTCAGATTCATTGATAATATGGTCTCACCTGGATTTACAGCTGCCATGTAAGCAATCAAATTAGCACTTGATCCGGAATGTGGCTGAACATTTGCATGTTCAGCTTGAAATATTTCCTTTGCTCGATCTGTGGCAATGGTTTCAATTTTGTCATAGTACTCACAACCAGCATAATATCTATTTCCAGGATAACCTTCAGCGTATTTATTTGTTAATACACTGCCTACTGCTTCTAATACTGATTTCGAAACATAATTCTCACTTGCAATAAGTCCTATGGTGTTTTGTTGACGATCTAATTCACTATATATTAAACAAGCAATTGCTGGGTCGGTTTGAAATAAGGACATATTATTGAATTGTTAATTTTCTATTGCACTAAAAATCTTCTACAATTTGGACAATTTTCTAAAAGTTCATTTTTTGCAATCTGATTACATAGTTCATAAGGTAAAATTTGATTACAAGCAAGGCAAACATTTTCCCTGATAAATGCAATCGCTATGCCAGATCGCTTAGCCGCAATTTGATTGTATTTAGCTAGAATCGTTTCTGGTAATTTGCTCATAATCAGCTCTCTTGAAGAATTTATTTTTTGCAATTCATTTCTCAGAGAAGAAATTTCAGCTGATTTTTTTTCCAATTCTTCTTTTCGAATTATTTCATTTTTCTCTAATTCTTGACTTACCAACTTTAATTTAACAGCTAGGACATCTTGTTTTTCATAATTTTCAAGTACATTGGTTTCCAGGTGAGAAATCATCTTTTTTTGCATTGCTATTTCTGTAATCAATACTGAGTATTCTCGTTCTCCTCTTATGCCACCTGCCCTTTGTTCCCATTTTCTAAGATTGCTTTTTTCAGTTTGAATTTCTAAATTTAGCCGTTGCCTTTCAGAATCCAATTGTTTTTTTTCAAGTTCTAAAATTTGTTTATTATTAAGCGAATTTATGGATAAATCTTCAATAGAATTTATCATCGTTAAGATAGATTCTAATTTTTCCTTAAATTCTTTTGCTTGTATATCTTTTCGACCAAGATTTGCTATTTCCAACAATTGCTCTTTAGTAGTCATAATTAAATACCTCCAAATGGTGGGCTCGGCAGGATTTGAACCTGCGCGCTGTCGGTTATGAGCCGAATGCTCTACCGCTGAGCTACGAACCCACTCTTATTTAGATATTCCAAAATTAACCAATTGTCTAGTTGATCTATTAATACTATTGAGAAAATCAACGTTTTACAAAAAGCAACAAATAATGTTGCCAAATTCTAAAACAATAATGATGGATATAATTTTATTAAATAAAATATATTGATATTTAATGAATTGTGAATTAGTGTTTAGGGAAAACTGATGTTAATTGTATTAATTCTATGCTATTACACATTAGATTAAATGATATATATTTTAATAGAGAAAATTGATAAACTTGGCTAGTCATAAAGCACATAGAGAATGATTATGCAGAATGAAAAAGATGATAAAATAATCGAAGAAAAAAACATTGAAAAGAAATTTCCCCCGCGTCACTTAAGAGTACCAATAGAAATCCGCATAGAAATCACAAAGGGTCTTCAATCTTTTGCGGCTACTTCGAGAAATTTGGCATTAGGTGGTTTAAGTTTTGAATCTCTTTATTTGTTTAATATAAAAGATACGGTAAATGTTTTACTTTATGTTCCGGTTAAAAAAGAACTCGAACTTTTAAAAGTGGCATCTGAGATTGTTTGGATGAGTAATCAAAATGGTTCCTGGATGATGGGTGTTGCGTTCAAAAAATTTGCTCCAGGAGATCAGAGACGTTTAATGGAATGGCTTTTAGGATGTATTCGTGCACAGAAGGCAG
>JAHFEE010000006.1 GCA_023248655.1 Myxococcales bacterium | reverse complement strand
GTTAACAGTCTCTGGATTTTTCTCAACCATACTTATTTGCAATTTAACATTTCAATCTTAAGAGTCAATGTATAAATGTGTACATATTTATACATTAGTAAAAATATTAAACTATCCCCGTCCACGCAGGTAAGATAAACAATTTTAAGACTTTAATTTACGAATTTTTTTAAAAAAATCACTCAGCAAAAGACTGGCAGGTGTTTCAAGTACTCCGGTTTTTAATATAATATTATGATTTATTTGAGTTTTTGTTTTTTTTGCAGCGTAAACTAAGCGTTTTAGTCGTGCGTTTATTAGCGCGCCTAGGCACATTTGACATGGTTCAAGTGTTACATATAAACTACAATCATTCAAACGCCATCTATTAAGCTTTTTGACTGCTTCTTGAATAGCTATAATTTCGGCGTGAGCGATTGGGTTTTGGTTATATTCTTTACAATTATATCCGCTTCCAATCAATTCATCATCAAGTATTACCACTGCCCCAATGGGAACCTCTCCCAGTGATTCGGCTTGCCTTGCTAGCTTAAAAGCTTCCTGCATCCACATTTCATCCATGTCAATCATAAATTCTCAAAAATATAAATTCAAATTAACAATTTAGGCCGATGTCGACACGTTTATTAATTATTTGCAAACATCAAATTTCAAACTTATCAATAATTAAAATTTCGAATATATAATTTTATTCTTAAAAGATTCAATATCAATTGCTATAATTTGATTTTCAATTATCTGATAATGTAATTTATTTTAATTTCTTTAAGCATTGTTTACTTTTTCAAAAAAAACGTTAAGGATTCATATTTTAAACACTAGCACATAGAATAATTTTAGATTATACAAATATTTAGATTATACAAATATTATGATATTAAGCAACAAACAGCTTGAAGAACTTGAAAATTTACATAACAGCGTTGGCGATTTTGATGAAGAATCAAATATTTCATCCGATACAGAAGATTTTGAAGATACTTCCGATGGAACACTTGCTTGGCGTAGGAGCATGATTGAACGCGCTGTTACAACTGTTAAGAAAATTGAAAAAATTACATCAACTTCAGCAAATGATTATAAAATTGGCGCATTGGTCTTTGACGATGTTCATAATTGTTATGCAAGAATAACACAAAATCAGAATAACGAAATTGAACTTGCATATGTTTCTGGCGGAACAGGAATTTTTAAAGAATCAAAAATAGTTAAAGTTAAAATAGATAGAATAAAACAATCATCAAAAACAATGGTTAAAAATTCTAAAAACAATGAAACTAAACCAAAGACGTTTAACAAAAAAACAATATTAAAAAAAATAAAAATACCAGAAGAAATTAAAAACACAGCAACGGAAGAAGCATCAAAGTCAATTGAGCAAAAAAAAAATTCTTTTTTAAGAAATTTGAAACCTGAAGATGAGCAAAATTGCGAAAACAACAAACTGAGTTTAAAAAAAAAAGAAATATTAAATAATAAAATTACAATTAAAACAATATTGGCAAAACAATATGATCCATTATGTTTTTTATCAATTGTTAACGAAAATTTTATAAATGTTGACGAATTTATAAAAAAAAATTATCAAAAAATGAACAATGAGGAATTATCCGCTGTTATACATTTACCGCAACATACCATTCGAAAAAAAGTAGACAAGTGGAATTTGTAATTTTCTATTGTAAATAAATCAAGATACAAGATAATAGAATACTTATTGCGAATCATTAAGCCATTTCATCTAATATATAATATCTAATCTTATATATTGTATTATATCTTACTTTTATCTAAACGACGAATTGCGGCACGTCCAATCATGGACGCGTTATCAGTACATTGTAATTTTGGAGGAATGTAAACGCTAAAACCCATTTCGGTCAATTGCTTAACATCCAATCTTAAACGCGAATTAGCCGCAACGCCTCCTCCGATAACCAATGTTTTTGTATTGTATTTTTCACAAGCAAGCTTTGCCTTTGTAAGTAGAGTTTTGGAAATAATAAATTGCAAACTTGCACAAAAATCTGCAATATCTTGATTATTGAATCTAGTTCGATTTTGTTCAATCATATCCTTTGCGGCGGTCTTTAAACCTGAAAACGAAAATTCTAATGAATCTTCAGATTTAAAAGCAATCGGAAAATGAAATCGATAAGGATTTCCAAATTGTGCACATCTATCAATTTCGATTCCAGCAGGATAGTTAAAACCAAGCAAACGGCCTATCTTATCCAACGCTTCCCCCGCTGCATCATCGCGAGTTTGACCAAGTAATTCAATTTCATCATTTGAATTACAATAATATATTGAAGAATGTCCTCCTGATGCGATTAGTCCTATAAAAGCAGTAGTTGGAAAATCAAGCTCGCCATATCCAGCAAAGAGATGTCCCTCTATATGATTGATTTTAATTAATGGAATTTGTAAACCTTGTGAAAAACCTTTCGCAAATTGTACACCAATAAGAAGCGAGCCTATTAAACCAGGCTGATCCGTAACTGCAACTAGGTTAATTTCAGATAATTTAATGTTACTGTCATTGATGGTTTTTTTAATCAAAAATGCAATTTTCTCTAAATGTAATCTAGAAGCAATTTCTGGAACTATGCCGCCAAATTGAGAATATAACTCAATCTGTGAATAAATTTGATCACTCAATATTTTTCCACGAGTATCCAGTATAGCCACAGCACAGTCATCACAGCTTGACTCAATTGCTAGTATATATTTCAAATTCATTGTAAATTTTGCCGTAAAATTTCATACAAAATAATTGCCAACGCATCGGCCGCATTTAAACTTATCCCAAGTTCACTCATAGGAATTTGAACTAATTGATCACAATTCTTAATTACTCCAGAACGCAACCCGTTGCCTTCATTGCCTATTGCAATAACTAATGGTACTTCAAATTTATAGTTCCAACAATCCTGTTTACAGTTATCACTAGTTCCAATAATCCAATATCCAATCTTTTTTAATTTTTCGAACATTGAATTAATACTAGAAACACGAACAATTGCAATTTTTGAAACTGTTCCAACTGCTGACTGTTCTACTGCGGAAGTTATTTTAGCAGAGCGATCTTTGGGTAAAATTACAACATTGGCACCTAGAGCAAAAGCTGAACGTATAGCTCTGCCCAAGTTCCCGGGATCTTCTATGCCATCCAGCACAACGCAAAGTTTAGGTTTGTTGTCAAGTATGTACTGCAAATTAAGATATGTAAATTCTCTCACTTTCATGCAAATTTTTTGGCGAGCAATATTATCTTTAAACTGCTCATCGAATTTCCGTTTAGCTAAATACTTTACGTTTACACCCAACGAACCTGCCATTTGTAATATTTTCATTTTATCCAAATCTTTTTTGAAATCATCCTGAATCAGTAATTGAATTGCTCTATTTGGTTGATTTAATAAAATAGAACTAATTGTATGTGTTCCATAAATATAATAATCACTGTTATTGAATAACATAATACAATAAATCTATTTAACCTATCAATACATAAAATAACAGAGTAATTTTTTTAAAAACTTCTTTCCGTGAAAGCGTTAAACTTGAAAACAAGATAAAATCTACTTAAACTTAAATTAAAAAATACAATGAATACATTAATGTTTTGATTTTAGGATTGATTTAAAAATAAATCCATTTTGCATGAGTTTGTTAAATAAAATTTCATTTTTTTGCTTAGCAATTTTTATTATATCTAAAAGATTATTTTTAGATCTTTGCTCATTTACTTCATCGTCCGAATTGTTGATTATATACAAATATTCACTTGCTCTTGTGATGGCAACATATAAAAGTTTGTATAATTCATTGTTTGCACTGTTACGTTTAAATTGTTTTACTTTATCGATTGGCAGTTGAAATTGTTTCTTTTTGCTGGGCCTGCTGGGACAGCAAGCTTCTAACAAGGTGCCTATTGGTGAAATTGCTAGACCATTTACTGGATCAAAACAAATTTTATCAATATTGCCAGGAATGGCACTCTCTAAATCTGCCAAAATAACAATTGGAAATTCTAATCCCTTTGATTGATGCATGGTCATAATTCTAACGGCAGATTTATGTTCATTTATAAATTCAGCAGCCAGGTTTTCATTTAACAAATTATCTGTTTTACTCCATAAATCACGAATAGAGATTTCGTATTCATCTAAAACATCAATTAGTAAAGTGCGCAATTTGAAGATATTGGCAAATTTCTGTTCTCTGTGTTTATTCTTTGAAATTTCAGATATGTATTTAGTATTAATTAGCAAGAAATCAATTATCTTTGCCAAACGCTCATTACCTAATTTTTTTCTAGCAACATTGAAAACATTTGGCAATTTGTAGTTTTTCCAATTTATTAATTCTGTATCGGGAATATTGCAAAACGGTGATCTCATTAATATAAATTTAGCAAATACGTTATTAGGTTCTATGAGAATCAACAATGCGGCAGCAAAGTCATATATTTCTTGACAGGTGTAAAATTCTGAACCTCCTATTATCTTAACTGGGATATGGTAATTTTGCAGCTCTGCTGCTAACGGAATTGCTGCTTTGATTCGACGTACCAGTATAACAAAATCACTTGGTTTGTAATGCTTCTCTAAAATTAAAGTTTGCATTTGTTTTATCCAGCCATCTTTCAAAATTCCGCCGGCGCGACCATAATGTAATTTTGCGGAACCCAAAAGCTCATTTTTGTTAAAATTAGGATAAACTGAGCTCATTATTAGATTCACAAATTCAACAATACCACCCTGAGAGCGTTGAGATATTGTAAGATAACTATGCGTTCCGGATATATTCTCTAATATCGAAGAACTTGCACCTCGAAATCCGTAAATGCTTTGTTTTGGATCTCCGACTAAGAAAAGTTCAGCATTTTTTCCTAAACATTGTATTAATTTTTCCTGTATAGGATTATTGTCTTGATATTCGTCAACAAGAACACATCGAAATTTGCAATCTTTTTTACTTAAAATTTCACTAGCTCTCCAAAGGATGTCCTCAAAAGAAAATAATTTATTTTCCAGGAAATACAAATCTCTAGATCTTCGATATCTATCTAATAGCTCATTAAATAGTATTAAATCAAAACCAAGGTGAACTATGCATAGATACGAACCCAGTTCATCAATTGCTGCGTTTAATTTTAATTGCAATTTCTTATCTTCAAAACAATTGAAAACAATTGAACGCATATTTTTAAAGATAGGAACCCATATGTGTTCAGATTTATTGATAGCCAAACGAAGACAGTTTAACATCTTTAAAAATGAATTTAATTTTTTTATTAAATTTATATCTTGAGCTGTGTTTAAAAATGATTGCAAAAGATCAAGAATTTTTTCAATCAATTCAATTTTTTTTTTACCATCCTCGAGTAGTAATTTTGGATTTTTAATATCTTTCTCTCTTAATTCTTTGGATATTGAAATTAAGAATTCCGATAGTCCTTTGTTTGAATGATTTGGCCCGTGAATTCCAAAACGAGCAACTAGATTTTTAATGTTTCCATGTCTCAATTCACTTAAAATGACTTCTTCGGCAATTTTATTAGAAAATTTATTATCTTCATATGTTGATAATAATTTAAAATCACCATCATGTTCTCTGATAATTTTAGCACAGAAGGCATGAAAGGTGCAAATTGAAGCAGAAAATATTTCTTGATTTAAAATATTTTTTTCATGCATTTTTGAAATTATGCGCGTTCTCATCTCTTCGGCTGCTTTTTGAGTAAATGTAATTGCAAGCATTTCGCTAATTGAATATATTTTAAGATAATCGATATATGCTTGCATTAATGCAAATGTTTTACCGGTTCCAGCACCCGCAATTAGAATATGATTCATGTTTTTTATGTTATATTACAATTTTAATGGCGTAATATTGTCTTGGATATGTATTTAAAAATATCAAATAATTACACAAAACAAATATTATCATTTTCATATATTGCGTTATATTGCAATGTGTAACAAATTTAAGTTTGGAGTTTTAATAAATGTTTAAATTAAAAGAATTGGCATATTCAAAGGAAGGTCTACAGCCTTATATTTCAAGTGAAACTATAGAATATCATTACAATAAACATCATAAAACTTATCTAGATAATCTTAATTCATTATGCAAACAAGAAAATATTTGCAATGAAACTCTTGAAACACTTATAAAAACTCAATCCGGGAATATATTTAACAACGCTGCACAAGTTTGGAATCATACGTTTTACTGGGAATCAATGGCTCCAGATTCGGGAGGTGATCCAATAGGTCAAATTGCAAATAAAATTATAAAAAGTTTTAATTCTTTTGAAAATTTTAAAATTGAATTTAAAAATAAAGCCATGCAACATTTTGGATCTGGCTGGATTTGGATAATTCAAAACAGTACTACCGGAAAGCTCGAAATTGAGACCACTTCCAATGCTGAATGTCCGCTGAAATCTGGGAAAAGAACTATTTTAACATGTGACCTATGGGAGCATGCATATTATATAGATTATAGAAACTTGCGTACAAAATACATTGATAATTGGTGGAATTTAGTAAATTGGAATTTTGCAAATTCCAATTTAATTCATTATTGATCTACGATAGTGTGGATATAATATAACAAATATCATCTTCAATTATATTGAATTGCATGTAGGGTTATTTCTTTCAAGGTCGCTTTTGAATTTTCCACAATATTGTTATAATTTTCCATTGCAATGTCCAGGTTTACAGTAAGTCAAATTGTTAAATATTTATCACACAATCTATCTGGCCAATGTCTCAATGTTGCTCAACACTGCAGGCATAATTAAAAATTTGGCCAAATTTTATTTTAATTTTAATTAATGATACTTCGTTTTATTTTAATTAGCTTATTTAAAAGCATTGTTTTGTAACTGCTTCAGTTTCTCTTTTATGCTACAAAACACGCATATATCAATTGATTGATTTTTGTTTTTTTGTTTATCAAAATAATAATTATGTATATTATAAATTTAGATGCGAATGCATCACTTCCTCCATCTTATGCAGCGCAACAGGCTCTTTGTGAAAGCTCTAAGTTCATTGGCAATCCATCGTCGCCACATTCAATCGGAAGAAATATCAGAAGAATTCTTGATAATGCGAGAATGAATTTAGCGAAAGCAATTGGAGGTAAAGAATATGATATATTCTTTACCTCGGGGGCATCTGAAGGAAATCGTTGGATTGTTGACGCTTTGGTTGGCACCAATAAATTTAAAGTATGGTATTCTAATTTGGAGCACCCGTCCTTATTAAAACCATTGCATTGCGCTGTGAAAGAAAAATATTTAATAAAAGTTTTGAATCCACAAGACGCAGAAATTATATTTGTCACTGTATCACATAGCGAAACTGGGTTTATTCCAAATTGGAATGCTCTAATCAAATTAGCATCGCCGGACGCAATACTTATATCAGACATCTCACAAACATTAGGAAGATTAGATACACCCCCAGAACGTATTGATATTTTAGTGTGTTCTGCTCATAAAATTGGCGCCTTTCCGGGCTGCGGTGCGGTTTTACTCAGAAACCGCGCAAAAAAATTAAAGACACCATGGCTTGGCGGAAATCAGGAAAATGGTCTTCGTCCCGGAAGTGAAGCAGTTCCATTAATTCATGCATTTGGAATAGCCGCATCTGAAATTGAGATTATGAGAATTAAAAACAAAAATTTAGAACCATTGAGAAATTATCTGGAAAAAAAAATATTAACATTATGGCCACTTGCGAAAAAAGTGCCTCAAAAAGGATTCAGAATTCCAAACACCACAGCGATTGCCCTAAGTGGTATAAATGGAGATGTGCTAAGAATTCTTTTAGATTCTGTTGGTCTCTGCGTTGGCTTTGGAACATCATGCAGTGCGCTAAATCCAGAACCAAGCGAGAGTTTGCTTTCATTTAACCTTACACCAGGGGAAGTTCGTGCAACAATTCGATTTTCGCTTTGTCCAGATGCAAATTTGGAAATTGTAAAAGAAGTAATAAAACGCCTCAAAAGTCTTGATTTAAAATAATTTCATGTTTAATAATTTGTTTGATTATGTAGGGTTAAAATAAATTATTAATGCCTAAAAGCCAAGTTCTTTCTTTTTAGACTCAGCCGTAGGCAACTGATCTTGTTTTTGAGATATATTTTTACAAGCTAAGGCCTTTTCGGAATTAATTTTAATCCAGCTAGTTAATTTTTCAGGGATACGTGACTCATCATAGATTGCATTAACAGGACACTCTGGCTCACATGCACCACAGTCAATACATTCATCGGGATTAATGTATAACTGATTATCGTCCCCATAAAAACAATCGACAGGACAAACTGTGACACAATCTGTAAATCGACAAAGATGACAATTTTCTGTAACAACAAAGGACATTATTTCCGTTTTTAACAGATAAGTTATAGAATGTCCAGAATCGAGAATTTTGCAAATCTCAGAAAATAATATTCATTAATAAATAATTTAAATTTAAAATACGCTATTTAGCTCTTGAATTCTAATTGATGTTGAGTAAAAGATTATTCATGCATAGCACAGTGGTACGGAAAAAATTTATTGATTTTTTTAGATCAAAAGGGCACGAAATTGTTTCTAGCAGCTCTCTGGTTCCAAAAGACGATCCAACTTTATTATTCACTACAGCCGGAATGGTTCAATTTAAGGAATTGTTCACAGGACAAACTATTAGAGAATACAAAAAAGCCGCAACTATCCAAAAATGCATTCGAGTTGGAGGAAAGCATAACGATTTAGAAAATGTAGGAAAAACATCAAGGCATCAAACATTTTTTGAAATGCTTGGAAATTTCTCATTTGGTGATTATTTCAAAGAAGAAGCATGCGTTTTTGCTTGGGAGTTCTTAACTGAAACCTTAAAAATAGATCCATCCAAACTTTTAGTAACAGTATTTGGCGGAAGTGCGCATTTAGAACCAGATATGGAAACAGAAAATATTTGGAAAAATATAGGAATTCATCCAGATAAAATTATCAGAAAAGGACTTAGAGATAATTTTTGGTCCGTAGGAGAAACTGGCCCCTGTGGACCATGCACCGAAATTCATTATAAATTACCACAAAGTAAAAACAATAAGATGATAGAATTTTGGAATTTGGTATTTGTCCAATATGAACGTAAAAAAAATGGAACCTTGACTCGGCTAGCAACCCCAAGCATAGACACGGGCATGGGCTTAGAACGCTTATGTATGCTTTTATGTAATTTTAAAAGCAATTATGAAACCGATTTGCTTAAAACATTAATTGATACTTGTGCTTCAGAATCTAAGATAAAATATTCAAATTCAAATTTGCCAAATAATGTATCCGTAAGGATACTGGCGGATCATAGTCGTGCTATTTCATTCATGATAGCGGATGGTGTTTCACCGAGTAATGAAGGAAGAGGGTATGTGCTCAGAAGAATAATTAGAAGAGCTGTGCATCATTCTGAAAAATTAGGTTTAAAAGAATTATTTTTATGTAAACTTTCAAAAATTGTCGTAAATCAATATAAGGAAACATACTCAGAACTTGACGCTGCAAAAACTTTAATTGAAAAAACAATTATCCAGGAAGAAGAAGGATTTAGAAGAACACTGATAAACGGATTAGAATTATTTAAAAAAACAATAAATTTACCAAATAAGTCAATTGTTAATAATGAGTTAGACGGAGCAATTGTTTTTAAACTTTATGAAACGTACGGATTTCCTGTCGATTTAACTTCAATCATGGCACAGGAAAATAATTTAAAAATTAACTGGAAATTATTTGAAGCAGCAAAAACAAAACACGAACAATCTTCAGGTAGGGATTTGGGACTTTTAAAAATTGCTGATGTATTTAAAAATTTAACTAAAAGATTTAAACCGACTTTTTTTGATGATAGACCAGTAATGTCAGTTGAAGTTGAGGAAATAATTGATGATGAATTACTTTTAGATAAAACTCCATTTTATGCAGAATCAGGAGGGCAAATTGGTGATATCGGAGTTTTAAAAGGACCCAATTTTGAGGCTCGGGTAATTGATACAAGGAAAATTTTTGGATTTCATTTACATAAAATTATCATAATAAGTGGCAATGTTGAAATTGGAAGCAAGCTTGAGGCCACAGTAGACTGGAAACGTCGCGAATCTATTAGACGTAATCATTCCGCAACTCATTTGTTGCATTCTGCATTGCGTCAAAAATTTGGAGAACACATAGTTCAGCGTGGATCATTGATAACACAAAATCGTTTACGGTTTGATTTTTCTCATTTTGAACAAATTACCGATGAGCAAATTGTAGAAATTGAAACACAAATCAATAATTGGATTTTAACCAATGAACCCGTAAGCATCGAAACAATATCAAAAGAATCCGCAAAGCTTCAAGGCGCAATAGCATTATTTGGAGAAAAATATGGAGAGAGCGTCCGAATGGTTAAAGTAGGCCAATATTCATTGGAGTTATGCACAGGAACTCATGTTTTCAGAACAGGAGATATTGGATTATTTAAAATAATAAACAAACATACAGTATCATCCGGAATTTATAGAATTGAAGCTACTACTGGAAACACATCCTTGGAAAATATTCAAAAAATTCATACATTTATAAACAATATTTCTCTTAAATTTCACACAAAACCAGACAATTTGGAACAACAATTGTTATTGATTCATGCTGAATTGGTTGAAACAAAAAAACAGCTTTCGCGATTTAAGGATAAGGAATTATCCCATCTTGCCTCCGTCGCAATTTCTGAAGTAAGGTCAATCAATGGAATCAAGATTGTTGTTAAAAAAATAGACAACATGGAACCAGAATTAATAAAAAAATATATTGATGAAATTCGTAATCATTTAAAGTCTGGCATTGTGGTACTTGGGTTCAAAACATCAAAAATTTGCAATTTAACAATTTCAATTACTGAGGATTTAACAAATCGTTTCCATGCTGGAAAGATAGTTTCTCAATTGGCTAAGATTTTAAACGGAAATGGTGGAGGAAGTTCTAATTTCGCTCAGGCAGGAGGAAAATTTCCAAATCAATTAGATAAAGCCTTGGAACAATTTGAAAAAGTTTTAACATCAAACTGAATTTATTTTGTTATTTTATTGAAATACAAAATGAGATAGTGTTTAATTTTACTTTTATTTGATATTGTAAAACTAATGTTTAAAATTTCTCTTACAGCATCGCTCTTTTTTGGCGCGTTGGCTGGTTACTTGGCGCCGGAATTTTGTGTCTATTTAAAACCATTGGGAGATTTGTTTTTAAACTTAATTTTAACTGCAGCTATTCCATTGATTTTTTTTTCAATTGCATCAGTTGTTGCAAATAATTCAAATTCACGATTAAACAAAATATTCATAAGTATTGCAATTGTTTTTTTGCTATGCAGTCTTTGGGCGGCCGTTGAAGCTTTATTGGTAATGGTATCTTTTTCATCGTTTATTGAAACCAATTTTACACTTAATACGATCTACGAAAATACAAATTCAAATTCCGGATTAATTGAAAACAGAAATCCGTTAATAAATATTAATTTAATCAACTTGTTAAGTGTCAAAAAATTCACAGATTTATTTTCTCATGAACATATTTTAGCATTAATTCTTTTTTCAATTTTAGTTGGATACGCATCAAGAAAAACAGATTTTTGTAAATTCCTAACCACTGGAAATTTGGTAACAACTCGATTGCTTCAGATTATATTATACTTCTCGCCAATTGGTTTTTTTTCATATTTCGCTGTCTTGATTCAATCAATCGGTAAACAATTTATAAGTTTATACATTGGTATAGCGTTAATGTATTATATTTTTTCTGTATTTTATTTTATAACAACCTATTCAAGTTATGCGTATGTTGCCAGCAGAAAACAGGGAATAATTAAATTCTGGAAAAATATTTCAGGATCTTTAACTGTTTCAATGGCAACCTGCAGTAGTGTAGCTAGTATACCAAGTAATTTACAAATTGCTAAATTAATTGGAGTTGAACGAGATATATATCAAACATGCATACCCATTGGAGCGATTATTCATAAACAAGGTTCTATTATTGGAAGCGTATTTAAAATTATGTTTTTGTTTAAAGTTTATAATTATAATTTTTCATCATTAAATATTTGGTTAATAACTATTTTGATATCAGTTCTTACGGGAATCATTATTGGGGCTTTTCCTGGCGGGGGAATGTTGGGGGAGGTTTTTATCGTGTCGGTTTACGGATTCGATCCATCTGCATTATTAAGCATTACCGCAATAAGCATCTTGATCGATCCAGCTGCAACTATGCTGAATGTAAGTGGAAACATCACTACGGCTATGCTCGTGGAACGAGTTAGGAACTGTATTGATAGATTCGTTTCAAAATAACATTGCATTGACTCAAGATAACGCTCCCGATAGGATTCGAACCTATGACCTTTGGTTTAGGAAACCAACGCTCTATCCTCTGAGCTACGGGAGCACTAGAATCAATTCTGGATCAATTGGAATTTTATTTTTTCTAACTTGAAAATAGAGCCTGGGCGAATCCAATCCACCTGAAATACCAACAGTGCCAATCAACTCTCGGTGTTTGATATGTTGGTTTTTCCGAACAAATATATCATTTAAATGTGCATATATGGTTAATAAATTGTCTGGATGTTTAATTATTACAATCTTTCCATACCTTGTTTTAGTATCTCCGGTATAAACAATCTCTCCACTTTGTGCTGATAAGATTTTAGCCCCAACTGGCGCAGCTAGAGCAATTCCTTCATGTAATTGCTCAGGTGATAAATCAAAACTTCGAAATAAAACCGCGTCCCTTATTGGCCAAGAAAAATCTAAGTTTAATTTATTTAAATTTTTTAAAAATTGAATAGCATTTTTTCTTTGATCAGCTGACAATGATTGAGAGGTATCTGCGCTGCAAATTGATGCGTTTAATTTTAAACCATTCTCATTGATATTATTTAATGTAGAAATTGTATAATTTGTAATATCATTTTTTAATCCACTATAATTGTAGAAATTATTTATAAAGACAATATTTTTTATCATGTGATTAGAAAAATTAGTTTTAGATTCTAGGCTGCAAGTAAGAAATAATATGCCTAAAATCAAAAAAAACGTTACCACAAGATTTTGACATTGATTTATTTTTCTTTTAATAAAATTTCTAATGAAAATTTTGAACATAATTTCCTTAAAAAGATATTGTCTTAACTGAATTGTTTTGATTTATTCGTGGATAAATTTGATTTAAATTTTCAGATATTGTTTTCAGATATAAGGAATTACGTAATGATTTTCCTTGCGAATAAAGATAAATTACATTTAATGTTAAAGCATCCTTAAACCAGGATCTATTAATAAATACTTGTTTAAAATCCGATACAGCCATTAATATATTTCGTAATTTACATTGATCAGCGCGTGTTATGCAAATACGATTTGCTAAATTTTCGCACACATTAATGATCCACCTTTTTTCATTTTGACCAGTATTTTTAATAAAAATATAGCTCGGAAGCAATAAACAGCCCAGTGCAACCGGGATCGAAATGTTGATATTTCTCATCCGAGACAAATCTAAAGATAGAAGCATATCTTCGCAATCATTGGACAATTCTGGAATAAGAATATTCATTATTCCAATTTCTTTACATATCTTAAAGGCTTTAGTCGAATGTGTGGAAGTTAGCAATTTAACAAATTCTTCTCTAAGCCTAGCAGGAGCACAGCGTAAAATTCCATTCGCATATTTACACATTGCCATAAATGTTTCTTGTTCTATCTCAAATTCTAAACGACTTGCAAATTTAATAATTCTCAAAATTCTTACTGGATCTTCTTGAAATCGGATTTCTGGATCTCCAATGGATCTAATCAATCGAGCATCTAAATCAGTCCTACCTCTCACGTGATCAATAATTTCATTGTTAATTGGATTATAAAATAATCCATTAATTGTTAAATCTCGTCTTTTTGCGTCTTGTTCAATGTCGCCATAAACATTGTCTCGAATTACTAAAAGATCATTAGAATTATCTTCCTGGATATCTGCTGGATTTGCTCGAAACGTGGCTGTTTCAATTACTTTATTTCCTGGAAAGTAAATATGTGCTAAAAGAAAACGTCTACCGATCAAACGAGAATTTCTGAAAATTTTACGGATTTCCTCGGGTTTTGCATTTGTTGCTACATCGAAATCTTTTGGGATCTTTTTTAACAACAAATCCCTAACACAACCACCGGTCAAATAGGATTCGTAATTTTTAGACCGAAGGCGTTTAATAACCCATAAAGCATCTGAATCGATTTGAGATGGTAAAATCTCAGACCCCATTTTCACACTCCCAATATCTAAAATATAATAGAGCACAACTTAGCAACTTGCATACAAGCAAGAAATTATCCAAAAAAAATCTTCTAAAATTCATAATAACTTTTTCTTAAGATCTAGTTTATAACATTTCTCAATTATTCTATCTATTTATATTATCAACGTTAGCCGTTATTAGCATTTACTGTAATTTATAGCATTTGTATTTTAATGAAAATGAAAGAATATTTTAAATAAACTGACATTAAAATACATTCTAATTTGCTTATAAATTATTTTCAACAATTCATATAACAATATAGTTAAAATTTGTATTTTAAGGCCGTGTTAATACTTTTAATCCATTCATATATTTCCACAATACTTTTGGAATTTTAACGGTCCCATTAATTTGCTGGTTATTTTCCAAAATAGCAACCAGCGTTCGCCCTAATGGAAGTCCTGAGCCATTTAGGGTAAATGCAGGTTTTAAATAGCCTTTTGCATCGCGATATTTGATTTTGGCACGTAATGATTGAAATGTGCCAAAAATACTACAAGAGCTTATTTCACGATAAATTCCCTGAGAAGGCAACCAGACTTCAAGATCGTAAGTTTTTTGAGAACTAAAACCTAAATCTCCGGTACATAGCGAGACAATTCGATGTGGTAAATTTAATTCAGTTAGAATTTTACTTGCCCTAGAAACCATCTCTGCAAATTCAAATTCAGATTGCTGCTCAGTGCAAAAACGAACCATTTCTACTTTTTCAAATTGATGTTGTCTAATGAGACCTCTGGTGTCACGTCCAGCAGAGCCGGCCTCAGCCCTAAAGCAATGTGAATGTGAAAAATAACGTAAAGGTAATTCTTTTTCTGGTAAAATTTCATTACTATGAAAATTCGTAACAGGCACTTCTGAAGTGGGTATTAGATAATAAGATTCAGAATTAGGTATTGAAATTTGAAATGCATCTTCAAAAAATTTTGGAAACTGACCAGTGGCCTGCATGCTTGAATATTTAACAAGATATGGAACAGTTAATTCAATGTCACCATGTCCGGCATGAAAATTGCATAGGTATTGCATTAAGGCTCTATTTAGCAAACTTCCCGAACCTTTTAGGAAAGCAAATCTAGATCCAGATATTTTAGACGATCTCTCTAGATCAAGAATGCCTAATTTATCGCCTAATTCAACATGATCTAGAATTTTAAAATTAAACTTATTGGGAATTCCTATTTGTTTTATTTCTAAATTGTTTTTTTCAGATTCACCTAACGGAACATCGTCTTGTGGTAAATTTGGAATTTTTAAAATTAGATTAGTTAATGTATTTTCCAAATGTTGAAAGTCAGTTTCCAAACTTTGAATATTAGTTCGGATATTTCTCAAAAAAGATCTTCTTTGATCAATTTCTTCTATTGAAGAATTTGATAATGCTTTGCTTTCTTCGTTTAATTTTTGCTGAAGTTTTTGAAGAGAATTTGTAATTTTTTTTCGATTTTCAATTATTTTGAGTATCTTAAAAAAATTTTCAAGTTTTTCACCTCGTTCAATCAAACCTTTTTTTAACTTTTCAAAGTTTTTTCTAAGCACTCTTAATTCAATCATACAACACATGAACATAATCAATTAAAATTTACAAGAGTACAGCAACGACGAATGAAAATAATATTTAAATTGACCGGTTAATTGAAAAATTGCTATCATTGAATCATTGTTTATGAAATCAGGCATTACGAAATTCGATGTTATCATGCTTATATTTAGACTAATTTTTGGATTATTTTTAGCATTATTTCATGGACTTCCTAAACTGGTAAGCATGGCGGATAGGGCTTCAGAATTCATTGATCCCATCGGAATAGGATCGGGCGCGAGCATGTTTTTAGCTATGCTATCGGAACTTTTTTGTTCAATTCTAGTTATAGCCGGAGCATTGACGCGTATTGCAGTAATTCCAATATTGATAATTATGCTAATTGCTATTTTTATAGTTCACTCAGGAGAATCTTGGGGAATTAGGGAACCTGCTACATTATTTGGAGTTGGTTTTACGGTAATTGGTTTATTTGGTGCTGGAAAATTATCCTTTGATTATCTTTTTTTTAAAAGATATTAAAGCTTCAAAATATTTATTTAATTTAAACTGTTTAATTTAGTTAATTTTAGATAATAAAAATATCAATACAAACCCTGATGATGAAAATGCAATCCCTGTTCTGAGTATGGGATGTAAATAACAACATAGCGCCATTTAAATATTTAGATCAGACATTTACACAATCGGGCGTAATTCAAAGCTCAAAGTTGATTTAATCTCGCTGCAGGTGGTGTTTACAAAAAAATAATCATATTGTGACAGAAATGCCTCATTCTGGGCGTAGATTCAAAAAACAGATATTAAAATAGATAATGAATTACTTAAAACATCCAAGACAACAAAGAACAAAAACATAAAGATTATTTTAGTAAAGAAATTAAGTATGGTTATTTTGAATAGATTGCTGCTTTGCCAAAATTATATTTTACGAAACAAAAGTATGTTATACAAATGAAATATTGAAAGTAAGAATGTCTGTAAAACAAATTTCCAGAGTTAAAAAGCGCTCATTGATTAATGTAGAGTTATTTTTTTTCTCTCGTCGTGTAAATGGTTTATCGACACAAAAATTAAAACTTATACTTAATTATACATCTACCGATGATGGCTGAATAGAAAATTTGAAATTTTTTGAAATTTAATTAATAAATCACATGCGACGCAATATAAACAATATGGGGCCAAATATGCAACAATGCGCATTGTCGTATTTACGGGTTTTGGGATTACGCTTCATGAGAATGTAACTTAAATAAATCGATACGACTTTTAGTAGTACCGCGTGTGTTAGTTTGATTTTTTCGTTTTCGGCCAGCCATTTTATATTTGCGATAGCGAATGTTCCAAGTTTTCTTTGTAGGAGATGCCATATCGCACTTGTATATAATACTTTTTTAAAATATTAAATACTAGTTTTAATATTTTAATAATAATTATGCAAATTTGTATAAGAGAGCAGGTATCATTTTAAATCATTTTTGCTAATACAAATGTCAGCATGGGTTATTTTTTTATTTTTATTTAAAGATACCTAAATGTTATTTAAATGCTATACTAACTAAATAAAATAAATGCAATTCTTCGCAATGAGAAAATGTTATGAAAGAAATAACTGAAATTGGAACTAATAAAAAAGCATATCATAGTTATACTATACTAAAAACATACGAAAGCGGAATAGTTTTACTTGGAACTGAAGTTAAATCATTGAAAATGAAAAATATGAATTTTTGTAATTCGTACGCTTCATTCAAAAATAAAGAATTGTTTTTATTTGATCTAAAAATTGAACCCTATCTTTTTGGATCACATCAAAATCACAACTTAAGCAGGATTCGAAAAATTCTACTTAAAAAAAGCGAGCTCAAAAAACTTGAGCAAACAATACAAGAAAAAGGAATTTCAATAATTCCATTAAAAATTTATATTAAAAACAACAAGATAAAGATATTGCTAGGAATTGCAAAAGGTAAAACATATTCAGATAAACGGGAAACAATTAAAGATCGAGAAACAGCCAGAGAAATCTCCAGCGTCCTCAAGAAAAGGGCTTACTAAATTATTGTTTAGAATTTAATAAGTTAAAGATATGTATTTATGTATTTTCGTTTTTCCCCCATGTAATTAAAGAATTAATAATTTTGCGCTCATTGCAGGGCAAATGAATTGACTCGGCATGTAAATAAAATTTATCAATCTCCAAAGTATGTCGAGCACCATATAAAACATCTCCAACAATTGGATGTCCAATTGATGATAAATGAGTCCTGATCTGATGCCGACATCCTCCATGAATCGCAATTCTTACAAATGTCCAATTGTTGTTTATTGGCGAAATATATATAGGAAAAATACTAGTAATAGCACAACGAGGTTTTCCTCTGAAATATTTATTCTTTTCTGTAATTGCTATCATTTTTGATTGGTTTTTTTGATGATGGGCGATTGGATAATGGATGGTAATCGGTTTCGAGATTATTCCCTCAACTAAAGCTACATAAGTTTTCTTGACTGTACCTTTTGAAAATGCATTTCTTAAGAATTTGTAACTTGTAACATTTCTAGCGAACATCAGTAATCCAGAAGTTCCAGTATCTAATCTGTGAACCAATCCTTTTTCAGCACGATCAATAGAAATTGTTGAAATTTCTGGAAATAATTTACAAACTTCATCTAATGCATTTAATTTACCATAATTTGATGAATTGAAATGACCCCCAGAAAAAAGAGGATGAGACGGCATTCCGGATGGTTTATTGATTACGACACACCCTGGATCTGAATAAATTATATTTATTGGCATTGGTTCAAATTGCTCACGGTTTTCAGCATATCAATACTAATTCATTATACCAACACTAAGGTAAGCGTTTGGCATTGAGAGTGAATTATGTACAAAATGAAAAGCAATTAAATAATGTTAATCATCAAAACCTTGTCAATTCTTAAATATGAAATATTAGAAATATAAATTATAAATATAAGTTTAAACAACACTCTATTGGTGATGATAAGCTAATTGCTGCCAATTTAAAGTTTATTTTAAAAAATTGTTATTAATATAATTAAACTTAGGGCCTTTATTCAATTTATAAGACTAAACAAAATTCTAAGTAATTTAAAAAAATTAATAAAATATATAGTCTTAGAATAGATAAAACCACACTGCTGAATAACAATATCTGGACAAGATAAGAATATGCTACAAGAATATACTACATGAAGATACTAGGTCGATATCTTGGGCTATTTATAAAAATATTTAAATATTGCAGGTGTTATTTAAATAAAAATTTCATTTACAATAAATATCAAAAAGAGGAAATATATGAATGAACACAGACGCGAGGGACGCGAACATGCTCTCCAAATCATGTATCAAATAGAATGTGGAACAATTCCTAAAGACGCAATATGTGATTTTTTTGAACGTTTTAGTAAATCTGAAAACGAAAAACAATTTACATTGCAGCTTGTATTGGAAACAAATAAGAATAAAAATGAAATTGATAAAAAAATAAGCCTTCACAGTCTCAAGTGGAGACTGGAAAGAATGTCCATGGTCGATAGAAATATTCTAAGATTAGCAACTTATGAGTTGAATTATAACAAAGAACCGCATAAAGTAATTTTGAATGAGTGGATAGAAATTGCAAAAATTTTCAGCACTGAAAATTCTGCAAGGTTTGTTAATGGAGTTTTAAACAGCATGTTATGAAAAGAGATTATTATGAAATATTGGAAATAAGCCAACAGGCAAATGAGCGCGATATTAAAATTGCATACAGGCGTCTAGCGCATGAGTTTCATCCAGATAAAAATCCAGGCAATGTAATTGCAGAAGAGAAATTTAAAGAAGCAACGGAGGCCTATTCTGTTCTTATAGACTCTAAAAAAAGAGAACGCTATGATCAATTTGGTCATCAGGGACTGGAAAATACAGAGGAAACTCAATTTTCCACAAATCTTGAAGATATATTTGGAAATATTTTTGGAGACATATTTGGAAACAAAAAGAATAAAAATCGCGGTCAAAAAGGAACTGATCTTCGTTACGTTATGTCAATAAGCTTCGAAGAAGCTGCGTTTGGCGTAGAGCATGAAATAAAAGTAAAATGCAAGGAAAAGTGTTCACTTTGCAATGGAACGGGATGCAAGGCGGGCGCTCAATTAACATCATGTAAGGCATGCGAAGGAAATGGTGAAATAAGAATTTCTCAAGGTTTCTTTACTGTTACCCAAACATGTCCTTCTTGTTTTGGAAGTGGGCAATTAAACAAAAATCCATGCATTGATTGTAAGGGAAGCGGTTTTCAGGACTCTGAAAAAAACGTAACTGTTAAAATTCAAGCTGGCATAGAAGACGGCATGAAGATTAAATTTATCGGAAAGGGGAATTCTGGAACTGCCGGAGGAAGATATGGTGATTTGTACGTAATCATATCAATTAAAAACCATACAATTTTTAAAAGAGATGGATGTAATATAATTTGTGATATGCCAATTTCTTTTACGCAAGCAGCACTCGGAGCATCGATTGAAGTACCAACTCTGTATGGGAAAACTGCATTAGAAATTCCAGCAGGAACACAAACTGGAAATATTTTCAAATTAGATGGTAAGGGAATTCCAAATTTACATGTTGATTCAAATAAAAAAGGCGATCAATTTGTCAGGGTAACAATAGAAACTCCTAAAAGGTTAACATTGGATCAAAAGAACGCACTTAAATCTTTTGCCGATCTGATAGACGAAAATAATTCTCCTTCGCAGAAAAAATTTATTGATAAAGTTAAAGAGCTTTTCGGGTGAAGTTGACATATATCCATATTTATAAAAGGTTTTTTGAAAACAAAAACATTGTTAGCCTTAGTTGCCATAATAAAAGTAAAAGACTGGTGAATGAGTTTTACGGAAGGCTTAAATATATTTTTGAAACGTCTTAAAAAAAACAGAAACGGAAACATAAAAGAAATAATCCAAATTTCGTGGCCAATTTCCATGGGCATGTTGTCTTTTACTGTAATGGATTTTAGTGATGCGTTAATCATTGGACAATTAGGGGCAATAGAGTTGGCGTCAATTGGCTTATCGTCGTCAATAGTGTTTTTTATCAATTCTTTTTTTATTGGTTTTTTTGAAAGTATAAAAATTGCAGTTTCTCAAAAAATTGGTGCCAACCAACCTTGTGCTGCTAAACAAATTGGACGGCATGGCTTATTAATATCTATTCCGGTTGGAATGCTGATAATATGTCTTGGTTTTATGGCTTTGCATTTGTTCAAATGGATCGGAGGGTCGATGCAGATTCAAGAAAAATCTATGGCCTATTTCAGCTTAAGAATATGGGCTTCTCCCTTCTGGCTCATAACCGTAGTGCTTTCTAATTATTATCAAGGAATTGGAAATACATACTTACCGATGAAAATAAATATTTTTATGTGTGTAATCAATGTTCTACTAAATCAAATTTTGATTTTTGGATTTTATTCATTTCCTGCATATGGGATATATGGTTCTGCTTATGCTACAATAATAGCTAATGTTTTTGGCATGATTTTTATCCTTGTATGTTTTATAAAAGATACTAAATTTGAATTTAAACCACATATCCGAATAATAAAACAAATTTTCAAATTCGGTCTACCGATAGGAATTAGATGGTTGTTGGATGTGGGTGGATGGACGTTTGCCATTGTTCTAGTTGCCCAATTTGGAGATAAAATTCTTGCAGCAAATCAAATAGCAATTAGAATTATGTCCCTGAGTCTTCTTCCGATTTACGGAATATCAGAAGCTGCATGTATATTAACAGCAAAATATTTTGGAGCAGGCAATTTATCGGCAGTTCAAAAAACGTATTGGTCTGCAATTAAAATATCTTTAATATTAACCACTGCAACTGGATTAATGTTTATCTTACTGCCGATAAAATTAGCCTCACTGTTTCAAAGAAATGATGTAATTTTATTCAAAACAAAAGAAATTCTATTCTTAATGAGCATTTATCAAATTACCGCAGCATTTTCAATTGTTACTGCGGGAGCATTAAACGGAATAGGTGAGACAAGATTTATTACAATACTGAATATTATAAGCACATGGTTTATAATGGTACCGGGCGCATACATTCTCAGTGTTAATTGTAATTTGAATGCAATTGGAGTTTGGATATCGTTGATTATTCATGAAACTGTACTAGTTATTGGCACTAGATGGAAATTTAAGATAGAAAATTGGAAAAATTTTCCAATTTGAATATTTTATTACTTGTCTTTATTTATTATACATGGACTCGGAGGCTGTTATTCCAAGCAGATTCAAAGAATTAAATATAACCTGCCTAACAGCGGATATTAGACCAATTCTAGCTTGAGTTAGCTGATAATTGTCCGAAATAATTTTCTCTGTATATTTGTATTTTGTGTAATAAGAATGAAATTCTGAAACTAATTCTTTACAAAAAAAGAAAATTCGATGCGGTTCCAATGTTAAAGCTGATAATTTAACAACTTCAGGATAACTGTCTATTTTTTTAATCATATTAAATTCTTCAGGTAAGATTAATTTTTCTAATATGTCTTCTTGTAATTTTTCTATTTTTTTAAATTTTGAAGTTATGTTTGCAATTCGAGCATGTGCATATTGAATATAGTACAATAGATTATCCTTACTTGTGCTATTGATAATATTTAAATCAAAATCAAATTGTGTATTTGGTGATTTCATTAAAAATATAAATCTAGCAGCATCTGCTCCGACATGATTTACAAAATCTTCAAGACTTATAATTTTTCCAGAACGCTTAGATAAACGAATATCCTTACCATCTTCTAATAAGTGCACCATTTGAACAAGTAAAAATTCAAAATTAGAAATATCTATTCCAAGCGCACGCATGCATGCACATATTTTTAAAACATGACCAGCGTGATCTGCTCCGAAAATATTGATAATTCTATCAAATTTTCTATCGAATTTTTCTTTATGATAGGCAATATCCGCCACCAGGTATACAGGAATACCATTTTTTCTAACAAGGATTCTATCTTCTTCGTCTCCAAAACAGCTTGTCTTTAAAAATGTCCCCCCTTCTTGATTTATAATAAATTTAGCTGCTTGGCTATCTTCTCTCCTGATTTTGTTTCCTGTTTCGGCTTCATCAGCATTATAAAGAACGCCTAATTCTTGATATTTGTTTAAAATCGCTTCTATTAAGCCTTTGTCGTGCAATGATTTTTCCGAATACCAAGTATCAAATTCTATTCCAGAAATATTGAGCACTTTCTGAATATTTTCCAAATTTTCCTTAATTCCAATTTCGATACATCTCTGCAAATAATCGTTTCTATTAATCCATTTATCACCATCCTGCTCTTTTAAATGCCTCGCGATATCTATGATATATTCTCCCGGGTACGCATTTTCCTTAAGTTTAATATTTAATCCAAACAGTTGCATATAGCGCGCATAAATAGTATTGCCTAATGTTTCAATTTGATTTCCAACATCGTTGATATAAAATTCTTTCGTAACATTGTATCCGGAAGCTTTTAAAATTCTAGAAATAGCATCACCCATAAAAGCAGATCTCGCGTGCCCTAAATGCAATGGCCCCGTTGGATTAGCGGAAACAAATTCCAACAATACACTCTTCCCCAGTGATTCATGAACGCCATACTGAGATCCTTTTGAAATTGCAACATTTAAAGCTTGATACAAAATACGATTAGAAACTTTAATATTAATAAAACCTGGGTTGACGATATCAACTAATTCAATTCTCGGATCAGCGACAAGTTTTTCTGCTATGAATTTGGCAATTAAATTTGAAGATTGTTTTGTAATTCCTTCAAGTATCATGGAGATGTTTGATGCATAATCCAAATGCTTAGAATTTTTTGAAATCTCAACTGTAAATTTGGGTAATCGGATAGAGGGCCAATTGGTTAAAACTATTTTATTTATAAGTTGTCGAATTAATTCTATTATCATAAAATTCAAAAGGTAACTTAAAATAATTTATTTGCAATTCAATTGCTCTATATGCTTTTAATTAATTATATTTCTAGTTATATATAGCAATACGGTACTTTGATTCGTTGATGAATTAATAATCAATAATTATCTTAAAATCACTGCGGCCAGAGAAATGACTATGCCTATATATGAATACATTTGTAAAAATTGCGCAAACAAAGAAGAGATATTTCAAAAAATCATGGATCCAAAACCTGAATTTTGCAATTCATGCGGAGCAAAAAAAACAATGGAAAAAGTTGTAAGTAGTAATACTATGTTCCAATTAAAAGGTGGCGGATGGTACAATGATTTATATTCAACACCAAAACCTGAAGCTTTGCCAAAACCTTCACAGGGTAAAACAAATACATCGAAATAGCTAAACTTTAACTATACGACTTTGATATTAAATTAAATTATTACGCTAATGTTATGCTTTTATTTAAGTAGATATCTTGAACAGCATTAAGTAGAGCTATGCCGTCTTTTTTTTCTTTTTGAAAAGCCTTTCTCCCGATAATCATACCCATTCCTCCTGCTCGCTTATTTATTATTGCCGACAGAACAGCATCTTTTAGATCACTTTCCCCAAATGATTCTCCACCCGAACTAATTAATCCAACTCGTCCCATAAAACAATTTACAATTTGATAGCGAACCATATCTATTGGATGCATTGTTGTGAATTCTTTATTCTTTTTTATTAATTTTTGATTATTAAAATCTATTGCAGAAAAACCATCATCAATTTTTGGAAGTTTTTGTTTTATTATATCTGCTTGCAAATTTGCTCCAAGGTAATTTGCTTGGCCGGTTAAATCGTAAGATAATTCATAATTAACTCCATTCTTTTTAAATTCGCTATTTCGAACATAGCACCATAAAATTGTAAACATTCCCAATGCATGTGCCTCTGAAAACAATTCACTAATTTCTTGCAATTGCCTTCTTGAGCAAGGAGATCCCCAATAAACAGTTGCACCTATTCCCACACAGCCCATTTCAAATGCTCTTTTAGCATTAGTGAAACAAATCTGATCAGCACAATTCGGATAAGAAAGTAATTCGTTATGATTAAGTTTTAAAACAATTGGAATTTTGTGTGCATATTTTCTTGCCACAGAACCAATGGTTCCATAAGTTGCTACAATGCAATTACATCCACCTTCAATCGCTAATTCGAATATATTTTTCGGATCAAAATATATTCGATTTGCCATGAATGAAGCTGCCGCAGAATGTTCAATTCCTTGATCTACTGGCAAGATACTTAAATATCCAGTTCCAGCTAATCGACCAGTGTTAAATACTGTATTTAAATTCCGTAAAACAATTGGACTTCTATCAGAATCAATTAAAACACGATCTATAAAATCAGGACCAGGAGGGTATAAATATGTTTTTGAAATTAATTTAGATTCATAATCGAGAAATGAAATATTTTGATCTAAAAGATGCTGCATTGAATACATGATCGATTTACCTAATTGGAATGCCATGCACCCTTATAATTAAGGTATGCTACTTCGCATAAATTCTAACTTATAATTAGAAATTTAATCAAATTTCTAATTAAGATTAAATTTGTAAATAAATTTACAAAAATTATCTCTTAGAATATTGATACCGTTTTCTTGCACCAGAGCGACCGTATTTCTTACGCTCAACCATTCTTGAGTCTCTGGTTAAAAAACCACCTTTCTTTAAGGGTGGTCTATGTACACCGTCTTGCACTTTACTGAGTGCCCGAGATATACCGTGCCTAATCGCTCCAGCTTGACCAGATAAACCTCCACCAGCTACCGTTGCACTTATGTTATATTTGCCAAAAGTTTCACTTGTCTCAAGCGGTTGCCTGATTAACATCCGAAGCACTTCTCGACAAAAATAGCCATCCAGTGGTTTTCCATTGACTGAAATCAACCCAGGACCCGGAGTTATCCAAACCCGGGCAGCGGATACCTTGCGCCGACCAGTTGCGTAATGTTTTTGATTTTCTGTTTCTGTGATACTTGTCATTAGTTACCTTCTCCGGGATATATTCAAGACAAATCAATTAACTTTGGCTGCTGAGCCATATGAGGATGTCTATTTCCAGCGTAAATTTTCAATTTTTTAATAATAACCCTGCCAAGTGGACCCTTTGATAACATACCCTTAATGGCAGATAAGAGTATTCGCTCAGGCTTTTTCTTGCGTTGTTCTGCTGGAGTAATCGAATATTCTCCACCGGGAAAGCCGGTATAATGCCAATATTTTTTTTCATGTTCCTTTTTTCCAGTGAAACGCAATTTTTCGGCATTAATCACAACAACAAAATCACCAGTATCTAAATGAGGAGTAAATATTGGTTTATGTTTGCCGCGCAATAAAGTAGCTATTTTACTAGCCAATCTGCCAACAATCGCATTGTCTGCGTCTACAATAAACCACTCCCGACTGATGTCTTTCTTCTTAAAATTTGAAGTTTTCATTATCTGTGCTTTTCCTTGCAAGTTTATTAATATCAATGCATTTTATGAGTTGCATATTGAATACATTAATTAATTTTAAAGATTCTGCCTTTCATTAAGTCTAAATAAAGATATTATGCATGTCAAGTAAAACATTAATTATTGCCAAATTGTAGTTCTTTGAAAATAATAGTTACAAGTATTCTCTGAATGTCATAAACACTATACTTGTAATTACTATACCCTTGATTAAAACATTGAGTCTTTTGCAATTTGCATATTACCTGTTATTATATTTACGCAACAGCATAAGAGTATAAGCGCATAAACCCAAATTTATTTAAAATCATTTGTTTTTTAAAAACATACAAAGGAAGAGTTAAATTTTATTTTTAAGGTATCAGATGTATAGTAAGTATTTTATAGGGTTTAAGGATTAAAACATTAAATGAGCTACGTACATGTTCCAGTTATGGTTAATGAAGTATTGGAAGCATTAAATCTAAAAGCTGATTCGATCGTTGCAGATGCAACCGCTGGCACTGGTGGCCATTTAGGGGAAATAGCAAAGTTAATTGGAATATCTGGTAAGATATTTGCTTTTGATAGAGATCCAACGTCGATTGAATTTTGTCAGACGCGCTTTACGGAATTGGAATTTCCGCAAATAAAATTTGTGTGTACAAATTTTACCAATATACCTGAATCTATACCGGAAAATATGTTGCTTGATGGGCTTATTGCAGATTTAGGAATATCGTCCTTTCAGCTTGAAAACAAAGAACGTGGTTTTTCGTTTAAATACAATACACCGTTAGATATGCGAATGAATCAGAAAGGCGACACAACGGCCTATGAACTAATAAATAAATCAACAGAATTAGAACTTGCAAATATTATATATAAATATGGAGAAGAACATTTATCGAGAAGAATAGCAAGATCAATAAAGGGTAATAAGTATATAATTAATTCTGGCTTGGAGTTGGCAAAAATAATCGCCAGTGCTTATAGGGGTAAAAATTTTAAAATCAATCCTGCAACTCGAACATTTCAAGCTCTAAGAATTGCGGTTAATGACGAATTAGGAGAACTTGAAAAACTTTTAAACCGATTGGATTCAATAATTAAGCCCGGTGGACGTGTTGCAATAATAACATTTCACAGTCTTGAGGATCGTATCGTAAAACATTTTTTTAAAAATAACCATGAAACATGGCGTTTTATTTCTAAAAAACCAATAATTCCAAAAAAAGATGAGATCTTCAAAAATCCAAGATCACGCAGTGCAAAATTACGTTCAGTTGAAAAAATTATGTGATATTTTTTAATGATGAATGATTCAAAAATTTTAAAATTAATACCCAAAACCGTTAAACCGAAAGACCAAAACCGTGATTTTAATTTAAGGTCAATTTGTGTTATCTTATCAATCTTTTCCGCTTGTTTACTCACTGGTTCCATGTTATTTGTTACATTTATTCGAACCGAAATTTGGATAGTAAATTATGAAATTACGAAATTGGAAAATTATCAAGATATGCTTGAAAGAAAAATTCGCTTTTTAAAATTAGAAAAAACTATGCTTAAACACTCGGAGCGTATTAATAGAATAGCTAGAATGCAATTTCAATTAACTGATCCCAAAAATATACAACTGTTTCTCAAATCTGATAAATAATGTCAAAGATACGTCTTTATTTTATTTTATCTATTTTGATATTTGGAATTTCTGTTGCGGTTTTTAAGGCTGGCAATGTACAACTTATGCAAAATGATTCATTGCAACCTCTCCTACAACGTCAGTATGTTCGCACTAAAAGATATTCCGGATTCCGTGGAGATATTTTAGATAGAAATGGACAATTACTTGTAACTAGTATTTGGGCAAATTCACTTTACGGCGAGCCAAAAAAAATATCAGACCCACACGCTATAGCGAAAATATTAAAAGAGAAAATTGGTTTAAATGAAAAACAAACCAATAGACTGTTTTCCGATAAACGGTTTGTATGGCTTAAGCGTCGATTGAATTCAAAAATTGCAAGCAAAATTAAAAATTTAAATTTAGAGGGAATTGGATTACTGCAAGAAGAAAAACGTTTTTATCCCAATGATGGATTATTTGCTCAAACCCTTGGTTTTGTAACATTTGACGGAATTGCATTAGGTGGGATAGAACAATCTTTTAATGATTACTTAAAATCAGATTCTGTTGATCTTTCGTTTTATCAGGACGCAAAAGGGAATAGGATTAAAGGTGATCTTTGTGCTGAAACGAAAGATCTTAATGGTAAAAATATTTTCTTGACAATTGATCGTGACATCCAAGCAGTTGCAGAAAAAGTACTTCTAAGGGCAATTAAAAAATATCAAGCAAAAGCTGGATGGGCAATTGTAATAAAGCCTCAAACAGGTGAAATTTTAACATTGGCAAATGTTCCTCTTATAAATCCAAACTCATTAAGTTATGAAGATATGAGCGCTCAAAGAAACAACGCTATCTCACGTGCTGGCGAACCAGGATCAACATTCAAAATAGTCACGTTTGCTGCAGCACATGATTTAGGTGTGATAAATCCAAAACGAAAAATTAATTGTGAAAACGGTGAATTAAATTTAGGTTATATGACAATAAAGGACGTAACTAAAAAAAGATGGTTAACACCAGCTCAAATCTTCAAATATTCAAGCAATATTGGGACTTTCAAAATTGCTGAGCACATAGGAGCAAAAAGGTTTTACAGAATAATTAAACGTTTTGGATATGGGGAATCTCCAGGGTTAAATTTAATAGAGGAAGCTCGTGGCTATGTTTCAAAACCAAAGACTTGGCATAAAACACGGTTTGCGAATATTAGTTTTGGCTACGGAATAATGACAACTCCGTTACAAATGGCATTAATGACTAGTGTTATTGCAAATGGTGGAATCAGGGTACCGCCAAAGATACTAAGAGGTATTGAAACAGAGCACGGTTTTATCAAAGAATCTTCTAAAGAAGATAAAAAAATTCGAGTTATAAGTAAAAAAACCGCGCTTGCTGTAGCAAAAATGATGTTCAAGGATACAATGAGCGATGGAACAGGTAAAAGGGCTGCAATTCGAAATATTGCAGTAGCTGGTAAAACAGGTACAGCAGAAAAAGTCTCCCCGTTGGGAGGATACGATAAAAATGCAAATATAAGCTCTTTTGTGGGTTTTGTTCCTGTTAATAATCCCCAAATTGTGGCGCTTGTAAGCCTTGATGAACCTAAGGGAATTGCTTATGGAGGCTATATCGCCGCTCCTATATGGAAAGAAATTGTAGAATTTGCTCTTTTAAGGACAGGGTTGTAATAATTATTAATGGATCTCATTTCTTTAAACAATCTCTCAATAGGTGAATTGAGTGATCTGCCTATTACGATTGATTCACGTATAGCTAAATCAGGTGTTATTTTTGTTGCATTGAATGGAATTACTAAGAATTCACAAAATGGTCATAATTTCATAAAGCAAGCATTGGCAAACAATTGCTCAGGGCTTGTACTACAAAGGTCAACAAATCACAAATTGGAATTACCTAAGAAGAAACCAGTTTGGTTGACAAAAAATTCAAGAATAGCCGCAGCTATTCTTGCTGAAAAATCAATGAGAATTCCATCTAAAAACATAATTCTTTGTGGCATTACTGGCACAAACGGAAAAACAACAGTTTCATTTTTTTTATCAAGCATGGTTGAAAGTTTTGGAAGAAAGATTGGAATAATTGGAACATTAGGAGTTGGTTCATTGACAAAACTTCGACCATGTAAATTCACAACACCAGAATCAGAACACATAAGTTCTTTTTTAGCACATTTGGTCAATGAAAATTACGAACAAGTGGTTATGGAGGTTTCATCTCATGCAATCGCTACGCATAGAATAGAGGGACTTAATTTTAAGGTTGCTGCATTGACTAATATTACTCATGATCACTTGGATTTTCACAAAAATCTATTTAATTATAAAAGAACAAAATTGAGATTTTTATCAGAATTACTTCCAGACAATGGAACAGCAGTGCTTCCTGAAATATTAATAAAAAAAAACAAATTTAAATTAAGATCAAATATCATAAGCTGGGGTTATTCAGAAAGTGCGGATATACAAGCAAGTCAAATACGAAATACTGAAACAGGAATTAAATACAACCTTAGAATCGAAAATTTTAAAACAACAATAGAAAGTAAAATTTGTGGTATGTTCAATTTAAGCAACATGCTTTGTGCTATTGGCATGGCGGTTGCAACAGGTATTTCTATTAACTCAATCATTGATGGAATTTGCAATGCAGCGCTTCCTGAGGGTCGTTTACAGAAAATCTCCAATTCATTTAAACCAACAGTATTTGTGGATTTTGCACATACGCCAAATGCCTTAGAGGTAGTATTGAAAAATTTACGAAACATATGTAAAAATCGATTAATAATTGTATTTGGATGTGGCGGAGAAAGAGATCGAAAAAAAAGACCATTAATGGCTAAAATTGCAATTAAATACGCAGATGAAATCTTTGTAACTCAAGATAATCCTCGATTCGAAGATCAAAATCAAATTATTAATGATATGCAATTATTAAACTTTAACAACGTACACGTAATACATGATCGGCGATCTGCAATTAAGTACGCTATCAA
>JAHFEE010000005.1 GCA_023248655.1 Myxococcales bacterium | reverse complement strand
TATAGCTGCTGATAGGGTAGTTTTACCATGATCTACATGACCTATAGTCCCAATATTTACATGGGGTTTATCGCGGGTAAACTTCTCTTTTGACATTTCTTAAATACTCCTTAATTTTTAAATACATGGAGCTGATGACCAGAATCGAACTGGTGACCTCGTCCTTACCAAGGACGTGCTCTACCAACTGAGCTACAGCAGCACAATAGTTACACAATATATAAATTTGGAGCGGGAAACGAGGCTCGAACTCGCGACATTCAGCTTGGAAGGCTGATGCTCTACCAACTGAGCTATTCCCGCATCCAATATCTAATGGTGGAGGGAGAAGGATTTGAACCTTCGAAGGCTTGCGCCGGCAGGTTTACAGCCTGCTCCCATTGGCCGCTCGGGCACCCCTCCTTAAATACACTTCAATAACACAAAATTTTCAAGCTGGCGATGGGATTTGAACCCGCAACCTTCTGATTACAAATCAGATGCTCTACCGTTGAGCTACACCAGCATATATTATAATTTTCATTACAATAAATGCGGCGAGGGAGAGTTGAACTCCCACAGCTTTAAAACCACTACCACCTCAAGGTAGCGTGTCTACCGTTCCACCACCGCCGCACACTACGCATTAATTATAACTTTTAAATAAGCTTCAAAGTAGAGTCAATTGGGTTCAGATGTTTTTTTTTAAGCTAACCCAAACAATTAAGTACTCGATTAAATTAGAACAATTTTACTGATATTTATAGATTTTTTATAAGTTTGAATTACGTCCATATTACACTAATAACATATAACAGAATTATGCTATCTTCTACATAGAGCCAAATCAGAATTCAAATTAATTTTATTCAATAAGTAAATCTCTGCATTTTGTTGAATCTGGGATTCAAAATGACTTTTTTCGTGATCATACCCAAACAGATGCGTTAACCCATGAATTAACAATATTGCAATTTCTTCATGTAAAAAATTTCTGAATTTTTTTGATTGAAAAGATGCTGTATTCACTGAAATAATTATATCACCTATAATGTTTTCAGAAGGGTGCCTTATTACATCACATTCTTCATCATAATACGAAAAAGACAATACATCAGTTATTTTATTTTCTTTTCTCCATTCTCTGTTTAAACTTTTGATTTCGGAGTCAGTTGATAAAAATACATTCACTAACACTTTTCTATTGCTATTATAATAAAAAGGCTTCTTGGTTCGCCAAATTGCATCTGAAATTTTCGATAATAAATTACTTTTCTCTACAATGTAATTTCTGTCGTCAAACTTTAGCTTATTTAAATTTAAAAAATTAAAATTGAGATTCATGATTACCGACCGTTTATATAAAAGATTCAACAACACGGTTGTTTTAAGAACGTTAAATATTTAAATAAAAAGTGTATTGATAATACAATATTGCAATTAAACTGACCATTTTCACTAATCATTTTTTACATATCGCCGCAGTTGTATTACTTAATAATCATTAACCAATAGGTTAATATTTTTCATTTCTTCCCCAACTTTAAAACGAATAAATTTAGAAATTTCCAAGCCGGCTTTTCTAATCATGTCTCCAACTGTAATGTTTGGATCTCTGATGAATTTTTGTTCCAATAGACAGGATTCACTGTAATACTTTTCCATTCTTCCATTAATAATACGCTCAATCATGTCGATAGGTTTGTTTTGTTGCTCTATCTGATTTTTTAAAATATTACGTTCAGTTTCAATAGTTTTAGAACTAATATTCGATCGTGATAAATATGATGGTGACAATGCCACAACTTGCATGGCTATATTTTTTGCTAAATTATCATTAAATTCACTAAACAAACCCCTAAACTCGACCAGCGCACCCACCGAGCCACCGGTATGAATATAAGCGCCGTAAAAATCACCGTCTTCTAAAATAAAATACCTTCTAATTGCTATTTTTTCTTTTAATTTAATGACACTTAAATTTATAAGATCTCTTGAGTTGTTTACAATATTCGACTCACCTAGAGATTTTTTTGTCAATTCATCGACTAGTTTCTTGAACTCGGAATTTCTCGAAACAAAATCTGTTTCGCAATTCACTTCCATTATAGCAGCCCTTTTTTGATCGATATCGATATTTATGCCAATTAAACCTTCCGAAGCAACACGGTTGCTTTTTTTAACTGCATCAGCCAACCCCTTTTCTCGTAAATAAATTATAGCAGCCTCTAAATCACCATTTGTTTCTATGAGAGAATTTTTACAATCCATTATCCCGGCGCCGGTTCTTTCACGTAAATTACGTATTATTTCTGGATTAATTTGCATTATTAACCTCGCCTTGGATTTTGTCAGACTCATTCTCGGTCACAATGGTCTTAGTTGCTACAATGATATCAATTTGAGGTTGTTTCTTTCTTGTTTTCCTATCATCATGAAAGATTGGTTTTTCTTCACGTAACTCTCTTGATTCACCAAGTAAACGCTTTTGCACTAAAAGTTCTTCATATTTAAGAGAACCCTCAATACATGCATCGGCGATGCACATTACAAATGAGGCAACTGACCGCACAGAATCATCATTTGCTGGAATTGGAAATTCTACTAAGTCTGGATCGCAATTTGTATCCAACATGGCAACAATGGGAATAGATATTTTACGTGCTTCGCTTACTGTAATTTTTTCAAGATTCGGATCAACAACGAAAACAATTTTAGGCAAACGGTTCATATCCTTTACTCCGGAAAGATTTTTTTCCAATTTTGCCATTTCCTTGTTGAGTCCAATCACTTCCTTTTTAGGCAATTTATCAAACGTCCCATCTTTTGACATTTCTTCCAGGCGTCGCATTCTGTCAACTGATTGTTTAATGGTTTTGAAATTTGTTAACATGCCTCCAAGCCAACGGTTATTTACATAGTACTGACCTGCCCTTAATGCTTCTTGAGCAATAATATCTTGAGCTTGTTTTTTTGTGCCAACAAATAAAACTCTTCCACCTTGACTAACAGTATTTACAATAAAGTCATATGCTTTATTCAACAAACCTACAGTTTGTTGTAAGTCTATAATATGAATTCCGTTTCTGGGCGCAAATATGAATTTCTTCATTTTGGGATTCCAACGATGAGTCTGATGACCAAAGTGGGCACCGGCTTCTAACATTTCTCTCATTCCAATTTTTGCCATTTAAATTTCCTTGTTCAGGTTTAACCTCCACGCCTAATATTATTTTCTGTTCTTATTCACTAAAACACCTGAACTATTTAAGCGCGCGTCTATTACCTACATTCCATACATCTTATACGAATTGCTTTTAATAACAATATTTAGCGCAATTGACAAGATGTAACTATCGGCCACCTTCTGCTTTCTCCAAAAACCTGCCTAGAAATCATTAATATTGGCGGTGATTGTTTTCTTTTAAATTCAGAAAAATTAACTCTATTAATAATTTCACGGAGCTTTTTAATAGGAATTTTTATCTTTTTAGAAATATCGGCAATGTTCATATTTTTTTCAATAAAACATTTCAAAATTTGATCCAATATCTTATATGGGGGAAGTGTATCATGGTCAAATTGATTTTCTGCCAATTCGGCACTCGGTAACTTTATAATACTGTTCTTTGGTATAACTGGCCAATTTTGATTTAACACATGTGCCATTTCCCAGATTTCAGTTTTATATACATCACCAAGTGGCATCAGGGCACCGCAAAGATCGCCGTAAAGCGTACCAAAACCAATTGATAATTCACTCTTATTGCTAGTGGAAAGCACCAAATGTCCAGTTTCGTTTGAAATACTCATTAATATTATTGCCCTAATTCTAGCTTGTAAATTTTGATCAGATATCGGATTGCTCATTTTAACAAGTAGGCGAAATTGTTCTGCTAATAATTCAATATTAAAAGTCTTTATATTTATATTTAAATTACTAGCCAGAGCTTTTGCATCACTCAATGAATGAGCAGATGAGAAACGACTCGGAAGCCTGACACCGATAACGGATTTTGCCCCCAGGGCTCTTACTGCCAAGGCGGCAGTTAAAGAAGAATCAATTCCACCTGATAGTCCTACCAAAACACCGGCAGAACCCGTTTTGATGATAAAATCTTTTATTCCTACGCTTATCGCCTCAATTAAATTTTGCATAATATGCTTAACTGCTTACACGTTTAATGTTGCAATGTAATGACAATAAAATTTACCAGCCAACACCTCGTACCATTGCTATATTATTCAGAACTGTTTTTACAAGCTTTATTTGAGCAAGGATTGAATATTTATTAAAAATAGACCCTCTTTGAAATTTTCAACCTTAGATAAAACATCTCCTTTTCGATTTATCGCCATGCTTCCACCGTCAAATATTAACCCATCATTAGCACCAACTTGGCTTACTGATATCAATGGCTTACGATAGTATTTTGCCAAACATCTAAACAGTGTTTCACGAAGTTTTATTTTATTTTTTTCAAATGGAGAAGCATTTAAATTAATCAAAATGTCAATCTTGAATTTTGATACTAAATTTTTAATAGGATCATTATTATAAATAATTGGTAATAAATCTTTGCAAAATATTCTATTAGCCCAGGCATCTTCGCAAATACTGACCCCAAAACGTTTGTTTTCAGATTCAAAACCATAAAATTTAGTTTTCGTTCCAGCAGTAAAGTACCGTTTTTCATCAAACACCCCGTAATTGGGAAGTAATTGCTTTCTTGCTACAATGTTAATTTTATCATTGAAACACAAAAAAGCTGAATTAAAAATTTGCCCACCGTCCCATTCCGGTGCTCCAAGTAATATAGGAATTGGTGAAATTTCTGCCAGTTTCTTTAAATTAAAGTTACAAATTTTAATAAAATCATAATTTAAAATTATATCCTTGGGTGGATATCCGCATAAGGCAAGTTCTGGGGCGATAAAATAATCCGCACCCATATGAAAGGCATTTCGAGCAAGTTTGAGCAATTGTTTTAAATTGTATTCTACAGCACCTATGATTGGATTAAATTGACAGACGGCTACAACATTCATACGAAATTCTCAAATTTGCAAAACATGCAAAACATATATACTGCCGTCCTATGATTTAATCTATTTCATAATATCAGTAATTGTCAAAATTTTATCTGAAATTAATATCATGCATATCTTATAGGTATATCTTTAATTAAATAGAGTATTTATCTTAAAAACTTGCAAATAATAAAAATTATCAATATCTCAAATTGAACATTGTCTTACGTTATTCTGCATTCTACATCATTCATATGATAAATATTTGCAAAATTGTTAAATCAATCACTGCTGTAAATTATTATTAAATTATTTATAAAAAATAATAATCAATTATCTGCTCTATTGGTATTTGCAATTAATGCAATTAATAATATAATAATTAGGAATATGAAATCAAAAATCCACCCACAATATCAATCGGTCATCATAGCTTGTGCTTGCGGTGCTAAATATGAAACACGCTCCACGAAACAGTATAATATAGATATCTGCTCTGCATGTCATCCGTATTTTAGTGGGAAATCTAAGATAATTGATGCAGAGGGAAGAATTGATAAATTTAGAAAAAAATATATTTTAAAAAATAAGTCACAAATATGATTAAATTAGCTTTGTTGGCAATGATAAAACCGCTAGTAGGCGGGCAAGCAGTCGTAGATGGGGTTGCTATGCGATTGTATGAAAATTTTTCGGTTGCTATCAGAAAACAAAATAATAAAATTGAAATTTATGAACGAAAGTGGATTTCATTTTCAAAGAATAACGTATGTTTGAAATGGCCTTTTGTAAGAGGAATAGTTGCTCTTCTGGAGGGTATCTATAATGGAACATCGGTATTGCAATTTTCCACAGATCAAGCATTGGGAATTTCAAATAAAGGTCAAGATAGTGATAATCAATTCGATTGGACGTTAATTGTAACAATAATATCCTGCCTTTTTTTAGGTACGATGTTTTTTAAATTTATACCACACATGGCCGTTTACTTGCTAGGTCAATGGCTGGAACAAAAGCAAAATATTGCCCTGCCAGTCACGTCTATATGGTTTCATTTACTTGATGGTGGAATTAAAATAATTCTGTTTATTTTGTATATTTTTGTAATTTCAACAATTAAAGATGTTAAAAATATTTTCAAGTATCATGGAGCAGAACATAAATCAGTTCATGTTTTTGAGAGCGATTTGCCATTAACTGTGCAATATGCTCAAATGCAATCTAGAATACATCCGCGTTGCGGCACAAGTTTAATCTTGTTGACAATAATGATTTCAATTTTCTTATTCTCGTTATTGCTTCCAAATATTCCTATTATAAGTAATGATGTTTTAATACAAAATTTGTTTTTGATGATGTTAAAAATTCCATTAATGTTTCCAATAGCTGGCCTGGCTTATGAAATTCAAAAAATTTCAATGAAAAATCAAAACAAATTATTATTTCAAATTCTGGTTTTGCCTGGAACAATAATGCAAAAATTAACAACTAAAGAGCCAACCAGTGATCAATTGGAAGTTGCATTAGCGGCGCTCAAGAGCGTAATTGAACGCGCTGCCAAATCTAAAGTTCATAGAACCTGATTAACTTAAGTTAGTTTCAAAAAAGCTTTAAATAGGATATTAAAAATAATGATTGATTTAATTTATGTTACCATTGCGTTTATTTTAGTTTTCATAATTCCAGTAATATTTTCTGTTTGGGTAATTTATAAAACATGGAACAATAATGACGGATAAATTCAATGAAATACTAGAGCGTTATAATATAATAATTGATCAAATTAATAACAGCAATTTAAAACATAACGATTCACAGATAATAAGAAAGGAATTAGCTCAATTGGAGCCCCTTGCGGAAGTATGCAATTTTCTAAAATTGGCAAAATTGGAAAAAAAAGAAAATCAAAAATTAATAAAAAGTGATGATTTAGAATTACGAGAATTAGCCAAAGAAGAAATTAAAAATCTTGATATAAAAATAAATCAATTAGAACAAAGACTAACAATTCTCCTTACTCCGAAAGATCCAGATGATAAAAAAAATATCATTCTAGAAATTCGCGCAGGGACAGGCGGTGATGAGGCAAGTATTTTTACTGGAGAATTGTTTAAAATGTATTTGTATTTTTCCGAAAAGATGAATTGGACATTGGAGATTTTAAGCACATCTAACGGATCACACGGTGGATACAAAGAAATCATAGCCGCAGTAACAGGTAAAAGGGTTTATCATTGGCTTAAACATGAAGCTGGCGTTCATCGTGTTCAACGAATTCCGGCAACTGAAACCCAGGGACGAATTCATACATCAGCATGCAGTGTGGCGATTCTACCAGAAGCAGAAGAAATAGATGTTAAAATTGAAGAAAGGGACCTTAGGATTGATGTTTTTCGTGCAGGCGGTCCAGGTGGCCAATCAGTAAACACAACAGATTCTGCAGTTAGAATCACACATTTACCAACTGGAACTGTTGTTCAGTGCCAAGATGAAAAAAGTCAATTAAAAAACAAGTCTCGTGCTATGAAGGTTTTACGTGCTAGATTGTTAAAATCAAAACAAGACTCTGTCAACAAGGAACGTGCAGAAGAAAGGAAATTAATGGTTAAAAAGGGAGACAGATCTGACAAAATAAGGACTTACAATTTTCCTCAAGACAGGTGCACTGACCACAGATTCGGTGTAACTGTTTACGGTCTAGAAAAGTTGTTTTCAGGTGATTTACAAAATTTAATCAATCAACTGCAAATACAAACAAATCAACCTTAAGTAAATCGCTTTAAATAAATCTCAAAATAAGGTAAGCATATCGCAAGCACACTGCGGACACATCAAGAATGCAATAAAAAACCTGGATAATCAGCTAGGAATTTTTTGTCAATTCTAATTTTGTTATAATTAACCTATTGGAATAATGCCCACACTTTTTGCATATATTGTAGGGCAATTTGGATTCTTTGCATTTTGAGCAAAAACTATATGGTTTTGCTTTATATTGCATATTGGCGGCTCGTTGCATTCTACTTTTTGATCTAGACTTACGTCCATAAGGTACGGGCATACTAAATACTCCCCAGTAATCTCTTTTAGAAAGATTACTAATGCTTGTCAAATAAAATCTATTTACAAGTTCGCAACATGTATAATGTGCAATACATGTATTTAGTGTTGAAATCTTGTATGTTAAAATCACATGGAGCCAGGCGGGCTCGAACCGCCGACCTTATGAATGCCATTCATACGCTCTCCCAGCTGAGCTATGACCCCTCCGTTGCTTCAACTATCTTGGTAAATAAATACATATAAACAATTCGATTGTCTAGCTTTGATTTTTAAATTTTAATAACCTCAGCAGTTTTTTCCAGGTCCGTGTTTCGTTCATGGACCCATGGTTTGTTTACAGACTCGTAGAACAACACAAGATGACTAATGAATATTATGCAACAATTCTTTCAAATAAGTGAATATATTTTTTAAGCACTGGTTTGCTTAATGGTTCTAAAACATTTTTAAAATTAACGAATTCCAAATCCAATAGATTTTCCATCTTTGCCGCAATATTTGGTATAATTGGCTTTAGTAATCCCAAACACACCTTTCCAGACCATAACGCAGTATTTAAAACTTTATGTGCATCTTTGGCTGTACACTTGGAAGCATCCCACGGACTTAAGTCTTGTAAAAATTTATTTGAAATGTCAGCTATCTGTATTACATTCTTAATTACTTGATTTATTTGCCCAGCTCTATAGTAATTTTCAACACTGTTAGCAATTTCGCAAACACGATCAACTATAAAAGGTTCCATTGATGTAATTTTACCATTGTAATTCTTCTGCAATAAAGGCACCGTTCTGCTTATAAGATTAATTATCTTATTAACTAAATCCGAATTTATCCGTGAGCACAAATCTGAAATATTAAAATCAATATCCTCAATATTGGCACTTAATTTACAAGCAAAATAATATCTTAATGCTTCTGGATTAAAAATTGAATGAAATTGATCTGCCAAAATATAAGTGTTGCGAGATTTGGACATTTTTTCACCATCTATAGTCAGCATTCCATGAACCATGACTTTGCTGGGCAAATTGTAATTAATACTCATTAAGATTGCGGGCCAAAATAATCCATGAAAATAAATAATATCCTTCCCAATAAAGTGGATAATTTTAGTCTCAGAATCTATCCAGATGTTTTCTCTTCCAGTGGCTTCCGATAAGCTAATATATCCAATTGGGGCATCTAACCAAACGTAAAAATATTTATTAATTTCTCCTGGAATCAAGAATCCAAAATAAGGATAATCTCTGCTAATATCCCAATCCTTAAGACCTGTTCCTATCCAATCTTTTAGTGAATTCTTAACTTCTACTTGAAAAACATCAGAATTATTAAGCCATTCATTTATTTTATTTGAGTATTTAGATAATTTAAAAAAATAATGCTTACTACTTCTAATAACCGGAGTTTCATTTGTCAGTATACTTCTTGGATTTATCAGATTTGTTGGATTGTATACAGCGCCGCATTTTTCACAATTATCTCCATATTGATCAAATGAAAAACATTTTGGGCATTCTCCTTTGATGAATCTATCAGGCAAAAATCTGTTAGCTTGCGTATCGAAAAATTGATCTATTTCCTTAGTTATTATATCTTTATTGTTGCAAAGTTTTTTAAAAATTTGTTCTGTGTTTTTTTGATTTAATTCAGTATGAGTACTGCCATATCCATTATCGAATTGAATTAAATATTTTGATAAAGATTGTTCTTGCGCAAAACGCCATTGCTCCACATAATGACAAGGCTGTAGTTTGGCCTTATGGGCATTAATTTCAATCGGAGTGCCGTGACTATCTGCTCCGCATATGAAAATCACATCGTCTCCAGACATTCTTAAAGCTCGAACAAAAATATCTGCCTGAATTTGTTCCAATAAATGACCAAGATGTATTGGTCCATTCGCATACGGAAGAGCCGTGGTTACTAAATATCTCATTGGTGGGCACAATAGGATTCGAACCTATGACTTTTACCGTGTGAAGGTAACACTCTTCCTCTGAGTTATGTGCCCAAATTTCTATATATGTTACTCTTATTACACGAGCAACGTTAGCAAGTAAACCTCATCGCTAATATTGCTAAGCATATTTAAAACTATTATTCAAAATCATTTAATAATTTTGAATAGCAATAATCTTAGCAATGATCCAATGTTTCAATTTGTCATATTGGAATTCAGAAATTTACAAATTTAACATAAATTTGTAATATAATTTGTAATATAAATTTATGTTAAACTTCATAATAAAACTTCTAAGGCATTGGACCATTTTTAAGTATTGGATTATAGCAATTCGCCCAAAAACATTAACAATTTCCTTGTCTCCAGTTTTATTAGGAGGCGCGTTGGCATGTGAACATGGTTGTTTTTATATGTTTTATTTCTTCATGACGGCCATTACTGCATTATTAATTCAAATTGGAACAAATTTATGCAATGACTATTTTGATTTCGTGAAAGGAGCAGACACGGAAGAAAGAATTGGACCCATTCGTGTAACACAAGCAGGGCTCATATCTCCCATAAAAATAAAATTAGGCTTTGTATTTTTTTTTATTTTTGCAGCAATAACAGGTGCTATTCTTGTTCATAGGTGTGGTGCTCCAATATTCATCATAGGAAGCTTTTCATTGATTTTTGGTTTTCTTTATACGGCTGGACCTTATGCTCTAGCTTATATTGGATTTGCGGAAATTTTTGTTATTCTTTTTTTTGGGCCTATTGCGGTAGCTGGAACTTATTTTATTCAAACCTTGGATTGGAATATTATAACCATTGTTTCAGGAATAATGCTTGGACTTATTGCTTGCAGCATACTTGTTTTAAATAATTCCAGAGATATTGAACAAGATCGCAAGGCAAATAAAAAAACCTTAGCAGTGCGATTTGGGCCCAAATTTGCAAATCAAGAGTATGTATATTGCATGGTATTATCTTCAACGATTGCTTATTATTTATCAGCAATCGTAACATCGATAACCTTGTTGATTGTTACGATTTTAACCGAAAGGCGGGTTTTAAATAATTTAATAACACAATCTGCATTACTGATGCCCGGATTAACGCTTTTATTCATTTTTGAAAATTTACTAAATGCATTAATTGCTAATAATATAATTTATCTCAATATTTTAATTTAAATGCCAGATTTAACACTAGACATAATACAAAAATTTAATAACAATATTTGAAATTCAATTCATATCTTAAGGAATTATGAATTGGGCTGATGATAGCGTTTAGAAAAATAAAAAAATGAAAATTGTCAAATTATAAAAGTGATAAGACGAAAAGCAATCTAAGATATTAATTCTATTTCACAATTTGTAATTGCTATTTTGTTAAAAATAGTTTTATTTAATTCTCTTATTTTTTTCTTACACTGTAGCTTATTATAAATTGGAGAAATAGAATGGAAGAAATCGAGCTAATTGCCACATTTGATACTGATGAAACAGCAAAACAAGTAGCTAAAACCCTAAATGCATGGTTTTCTTGGATTATGGAAAACAATCAAAATGAAGAAATTCCGAATATTTTTGATGATTTTGGAATCTCTTCAGAAGAATATTTTATTAGTAAAGACGAAGCCAACTGGGAAGATGCACCTCTTGTGAAATCCTATAACAATCGTGTAATGATTTTACTTGATTCTTCAAATGCTATTGATGCATTAGAGGAATTGCTAGAAGCCCTTGGAGCTTATGATGTTACGATTTCAGGAGAAGAAGAATGACCAGTTAATTAAAATTCGAATACGTTAAATTTAGATTTAAAACATTTTAATACAAGTTTTACAAAATTACGGGCTTGCAAAAATAAAACACTAGTATAATAAAGTAGAGATATGTGTAAACGCTTCACTCAAGTTTGTTAGCGCAATGCTCAATCCTTCGGAAGCGGTTCCCATTTCTAGGAGGTATTATGGGCAAGAAATTGTATGTTGGTAATCTTTCTTTTTCAACAACAGATGAGGCGTTAGCTAGAACTTTTGCTACATTTGGTCAGGTTGAATCTGCAAACGTAATTACGGATCGATATTCTGGTAGAAGTAAAGGTTTTGGATTCGTGGAAATGTCTTCATCTGAAAGTGCTGATCAAGCAATTCAAAAGCTGAACGGATCTAATCTTGACGGAAGAACGATTGCTGTTAATGAAGCCAGACCAATGACTCCGCGAGATAATAATAGTCGCGGTGGTGGCTTTGGAGCAAATAAATCGAATCGAAACGGTGGATTCGGTCGTTCGGATCGTGGTGAAAACAATAACGATAGCAGTAGCAATAATAATTAATATTGTTTGTTTAATCTTTAGGCGATATTCTATTACTAGCAATATCACTAAAACTAACCCTGATTTAAATTTTTAAATCAGGGTTAGTTTGGCAATCACATATGTATAAACGAGAACAGTTTTTAAAATCTCCAAATGCCACTGAAAAAAAAATTATAGATTTCATAGAACCTATTTTGGAGCTTGAGAAGTGCGAATTGATAGCAATGCAATTATTTAACTTGAAATCAAAACCATTGCTGAGATTATATTTAGACAAAATCTCACTAAATGAGATAGTCAGCATTAGTCGTAATATATCTACTGCATTAGATGTTGGAAATGCTGAATTTAATTGGTTTGATAAATCGTATCAATTAGAACTTTCAAGTCCTGGTTTAAATAGGCCCTTAACAAAAAAAAGTCATTTTCTAGCCGCTATTGGCAAAAATATTCAAATAAAAACCAACATAAAGAAAATCCAAGGGGTACTGGAAAACATGAATTATGAACATGGTTTAACTATCACTGGGCACGAACTGGATATTGGTTGGGCTGATATTTTGGATGCAAACATATTATCATCATATCCTGGGAGATAATTTAAATGGAAAGTAGAAATTTAAATTTAAAGTCAATTATCGAATTGGTCGGAAAAGAAAAACACATAAGTCAGGATATAATTATCAAGACCTTAGAGTCCGCGATGCTAAGTGCCGCAAGGAAAAATCTTGGTATCTCTGCTGATTTGGAAGCACGTTACAATAAAGAGTTAGGAGAAATAGAGGTTTACGAATTTAAAAAAATAGTTAAAGAAGTTTTAAATCCAAAAACTGAAATTACATTTGATGAAGCAAGAAAGCTTGATTCCTCTTTAACGGAAGATTCTATCGGCGAGGACTTGGGTGTAAGAATTAATTCTAACAAATTTGGCAGAATTGCTGCACAAAATGCAAAACAAATTATAGTTCAAAAGGTTAAGGAAGCTGAACGCTTGGTAATCTATGAGGAATACAAAGATAGAAAAGATGAGTTAGTAACAGGAACTGTGCGTAGATTTGAAAAAGGCAGTATTGTTGTTGATCTGGGTAGGTCTGAGGCCATAATTCCAATTCGGGAACAAGTGTCAAAGGAAGATATTCGCATAGGTGATCGAATAACTGCTTACGTTTTAGATGTATTAGAAGAATCAAAAGGTTTTCAAATTATCTTATCACGAGCACATCCAAATTTAGTCGTAAAGCTTTTTGAACAAGAAGTACCAGAAATCACTGAAGGAATAGTAAGTATAGAGGCGGTTTCAAGAGAACCTGGTTTTAGAAGTAAAATCGCAGTATATTCTAAAGACAATGATGTAGATCCCGTAGGGGCCTGTGTTGGTCTTAAGGGGGCAAGGGTTCAGGAAGTTGTTCAGGAGCTTAGAGGTGAAAAAATTGACATTACACAATTCGACAGAGATGATGCTCGCTTTGTGTGCAATTCCTTGGCGCCGGCAGAAATTACCCGTGTGTTAATTAATGAATTAGAACATGCAATGTTGATCGTTGTTCCCGATGAACAGCTTTCTCTTGCTATTGGACGCCGCGGACAAAACGTTCGGCTGGCAGCAGAATTAACAGGCTGGAAAATAGAGATCATTGCAGAATCAAAAGCGGCACAGGAGCGAGAAAATTCTTACTTATCCTTATCTCTTATTGAGGGTTTGAATGAATTGCAAATACAAGCTTTGTGTAATTACGGATTCAAGAAAATAAGCGATGTAATTAATGCAAATTCAGATTTCTTAAGAACTTTGCCGAACATGAAAGAAGAGCAAATTGAAATCATTAAGCAAAATGCAATCCACTTGACAAAACAAAGAAAACCAAAGCCAGGCAGAGAGTATTCTAGGTGGTTATTTGGTTTTGAGGAAATAGATAATGATTTGGAAAAATTAGAATTAGCAACCGATGATTTGATTGCTTTGAAAAATACTTTTTATGAAGATATAATTGATATTATATTGGATACTTCAGAACATATGTCTAACATTACCGGGTTCACGTTAGAGAAATCGATAGAAATTTTTTCAAAAGCAAGGGACTATTTAGAGAAACAATGCAAATAGAACGAATGTGTATATCGTGCCGCTCTGTTTATAAGATAAATCAACTTTGGCGCTTCGTGCTTGAGTTAGACGGTATTGTTAACTTTGATCTATTTCTTAATTTAGATGGTAGAGGAGCATATGTGTGCAAAAAAAAAGAATGTTTACAACAAGCAATATATAAAAAAAGCTTTACAAGGGCTTTCAAAAAACAAATTTTAGGTATAAGAGTATCAAGTGGCGAAAATACGCATACATGAATTGGCAAAAAAACTTGCTATTTCAAATCAGGAATTGCTTAATAGATTAAATTCTAGAGGTATTTTTGTTAAATCTCATTCCAGCAACATTGACGATGGGGTAGTCATGAAAATATTACAAACACCTCAAGAGTCTTCCAGCAAGCCAAAAACCTTGCTAAGACGCCGAAAGGACACGGTTGATGGAGTAACAGAGAAAGACAAATTACCAGAAAATAATGCAACTATTTCTTCAATTTCTGACACTATTTCAAATATTGCGGCTAATTTAAATTCAAATAGGGAAATTGTTAAAGCGCTTGAGGTCGACGTAGAAAAAAAATCGATTGACGAAAATTCTTCTCAATTTAGCCATTTTAATACACCGCAAACAGACAACAAGAAACCATTAGTTTTATCGCAATTAGATCACGATAATGAAAATAAAAAGAATTTAGCTGCTGGGAATTCTACCGATCAAGCAACAACTGCTTCGCTTGCTCATTTTAATTTCATAACAAAACCATCAACATTCATCGCACATAATGTGGTTAGGATGATTGATCCGAATGCAATCAGAGCAAGACTTGCTCAGGAAAACAGAACATTTAAACCAAGAAATCCAATCGGCAAACAAAAACCTTTTACAGCAGGATCTGCAACAAGATCTTTTAGCGGAGGAATAAGACCTCCTGGAGCTGGAGAGAATAAGTTACCGTTTGGGTCAAGGCCCGGTTTTTCAACTATTCGTGAAATGCGAACCAAGAATCAAGGTTTCAATAGTGCCTATAAACCAAATCAATCCGCCAACCAAAAAACGCTTTCCAGATCTAATAAAAAAGTAAAAAAAGAAAATCATTCTTTCACCAATAAAGATCGTGCCGAAATGGGATCTGGTGGATATGAACTTTGGTCCCAGAATAATAAGAAGAAAAAAAACAACATTAGATCAGAAAAGACGGCTTCATTAATTCAAACAGCTTCTCATAAACGAATTGTTGAGTTATCCGGATCAATAATTGTTAATGATTTAGCACATCAAATGTCCGTTAAAGCAAGTCAACTTGTTACAAAATTAATGACCATGGGGATGATGGTAACCGCAAACCAGCCAATTGACCCTGATACTGCCGCAATTATAGCAAATGAATTTAATTACGAAACCAAAAATAAAGAATTTGCTGAAACTTCATTACTTAACGAAATAGAAGATACTCCAGACAATTTACTTCCAAGGTTACCAGTTGTTACTATTATGGGTCATGTTGATCATGGAAAAACAAGCGTATTAGATGCAATCAAAGAAACTCACGTAGCAGCAGGTGAAGCAGGTGGAATTACTCAACATATTGGAGCATATACCGTCAAAACAAAAAAGGGCTCAATTACTTTCTTAGACACACCTGGACATGAAGCATTTACAAAAATGCGTGCACGTGGGGCCAAAATAACTGATATAGTTGTTTTAATAGTTGCCGCAGATGATGGAATAATGCCTCAAACAATTGAAGCAATTAATCATGCAAAAGCTGCAAATGTACCAATAATAGTAGCCATCAACAAAATAGATCTTCCAGGCTCTAAACCAGATAGGGTACTTCAACAAATATCCGAATATGGCATAGTTCCTGAAGAATGGGGCGGAGATGTGCAAGTTTTTCGTGTTTCTGCCCTTAGGAAAATTGGTCTTTCTGAGTTATTGGATGGAATTCTTACTTTGGCAGATATGATGGAATTAAAGGCAAATTATTCCAAACCATCAATCGGAACTATTCTTGAAGCAAAATTAGACAAAGGACGAGGTCCGGCAACGACCGTATTAGTTCAGGGAGGAACTCTCAAGAAAGGTGACTACATAGTAGCGGGGGAATATTCTGGACGTATCCGTGCGATGTATGATTCTGATGGAGCAAAGGTAGAAAAAGCAATTCCGTCAATGGCAATACAAATTCTTGGTCTTTCAGGGGTTCCTATGGCCGGGGACAAGTTTAACGTGATTCAGGATGAAAAAACAGCAAAAATAATAGCTGATCACCGTGCAATGAAAAACCGTGAGCAGGAACTGCTAAAATTTTCTCGCGTAACGCTTGAAAATTTCTTACAAAATTCTCTTAAAGATAAATGCAAAATACTTCGTTTAATAATAAAGGCAGATGTTTATGGTTCAATTGAGGCGCTTGGTGCAGCAGTTCAAGGACTTTCAACAAAACTGGTAACGATTGAAATTGTTCATTCAGGCATAGGTACCATTACTGAAAATGACGTCAATTTAGCCATTGCATCAAAAGCAATAATTATCGGATTTAACGTTAAGCCAGACAGTAAGGCACATATTTTAGCGATGCAAGAAAAGGTAAATGTTCGTTATTATAACATAATCTATACTATGCTTGACGAGATAAGGCTAGCAATGGCGGGTCTACTTTCGCCGGTAGTTGAAGAACATTATTTAGGTAGGGCTGAAATTCGTGTAATTTTTCCTATGAGTAAATTTGGCAAAATTTCAGGTTGTTATGTTTTGGATGGTAAAATAATTCGTTCTGGAAAAATTAGAATTATACGTTCTGGAAAAATAATACATATTTGCGATATTGAAAATCTAAAACGCTTCAAGGATGACATTAAAGAAATTGCGAGTGGTTACGAATTTGGAATTGCTTTAAGTAATTTTCAAAATGTTGAAATTGGCGATATACTAGAATGTTTTGAAGTCAAACACGTGGCAGCTAAATTAGATTTGGCAATAAAAGATATTTAATATCCAATTTAAGGAATTTTGAATTAATGATCAAACGCCAAGACAGAATCGCTTCTGAAGTTAGAAAAGTGCTGTCAACCAGACTTTTAAAAACGCCTGCAATCCTAACGATCTTAAAGGTGAAATTGAATTCGGATTTAAGTGTAGCTAAGATTTATTTTTCTTTGTTTGGTAGTAACCTGCAATGTGATGAAACTTTAAAATTTTTAGACATAGAAAGAAAAAATTTACGAAAGGAAGTTGGAAATCGTTTAAAATTACGAATAACTCCCGAATTAAAATGGGTTCAAGATGATTCCGTAAAACATGCAGATGAAATCAATTGCTTACTTAATAGCATAATTTCCAAACAATAACTGTTTGTAGAATTTAAAATTCGGAATTAAATTTATCTTTAGACATGTTTAATAAAAATTATCAAAATAATGCTAGAATTAAGTATCTTGAGACCAAAATAGAACGTCATAATTATGAATATTTTGTTTTAAATAAGCCGACTATTGATGATAATGAATTTGATAATTTAGTTCAAGAATTACATAAGCTGAATCCAGAATCTCCAATTCTCGTTCAGATTGGGTCGGATTTAAATTCTGAAAAAAAAATTGCTCACATTTATCCAATGTTGTCGTTGGATAAATGTTATGATTTTATAACATTCAATAAATGGTTTGAAAGGATAAAGGGGCCAATTGTTTCAATGTTGAAAATTGATGGAATTGCTTGCTCTATTCATTACGATATTGATGGAATATTGAAGTTTGCTGTTACCAGAGGCGACGGTAAAGAAGGCGAAGATATCACAAAGAATGTACTAAGAATACCCGATATTCCATCGAAAATAATCAATCGCCAGTCTTCAGAGATCGAAATTCGTGGAGAAATTTACTTACCTATATCAAAATTTAACATTTTATATCAAAATAGTTTTTCAAATCCACGAAATTTAGCAGCAGGGGCACTGAAGCTTAAGGATAAAAAAAAATCCACAGCAATAAGTCATCTTTCATTTTTTACATATAATATTTATGGTATTGATTTTGAAACTGAACTAGAAAAATTCAACTATTTACAACAAATTGGTCTTAAGATTGTACCGGTGAAATTTTTAAAAACAGCACAGGAATATGAATTGTTTTATCAAACAATGAAATTTCAAAAAAATGAGTTAAATTTCGAAATTGATGGCATTGTTTTTCGAGCAAATTCCATCGACGATCAAATGCTGCTTGGATTAACTGCACATCATCCGAGATGGAGTATCGCATACAAATTTCAAGGTAATTGTTTTAATACAAAGTTAACAAATGTTCAATGGTCAATTGGACGTACTGGAACTATAACTCCTGTTGCAATATTTGACCCTGTTTTCATATCTGGCACCAAGATTTCAAAAGCATCGCTACATAACTTAAGCATATTTAGAAATTTTAAACTTAAACAAAACTCAGTGATTGAGATTGCTCGTCGCGGCAATGTTATCCCCCACGTGAATAAAGTCTTACAAACGCATGGGGAATTGTATGTCTATCCCAACAAGTGTCCATCATGTCTTAGTTCCACAATTGTAGAAAAAGAGTTTTTATTTTGTTCAAACTTTAAAAATTGTCAAGGTGCAGCAACTTCTAGATTAGCACATTTTTGTACAATTTTAAGAATTGATGGAATTGGAAAAAAAATTATTTATCAACTAATGCGAGCAAATTTTCTAAAAGAGCCTGCAGATCTTTTTAAAATCACAAAACAGCAATTTTGTTCAATGGAGCGGGTAAATGAAAAACTTGCAACCAAATTAATGTATCAAATTAACAATAAAAGAAAAATTTTATTAGTTGATTTTTTAGTATCACTTGGATTAAGCGAGGTAGGATATGCAATAGCAAAAATAATTTCAGATTATTTTAAAACATTGGAAAATATTTTAAACGCTAAAATTGATGATTTTAAACAAAATTTTGGAATTGGAAATTCAATTTCAGAATCTATTGTAAGAGAATTAAAGATACTTGAATTAGAAATAAAAAATTTATTAAACCAGGTACAAATAGAACAAATTAAAAAAGATACCTTAAGTGCTGATCATTTGTTTTCAAATAAAACAATAGTTTTTACTGGATCATTGGAAAAACTTGGACGCAAGGAAGCACAAAAAAGAGCATTACAATGTGGATGCAAAATTGCAACTTCTGTGACCAAGTCTACAGATTATCTAATAGTTGGCAGCGTTAGTGATAAATATAGTCTAAAACATGAAAAAGCAAAAAAAATGAAGATTAAAATTATTTCAGAAAAAGAATTTTTGCAAATCTTAAACATTGAATCCATTTAAAATGATTTTCCCTATTGCAAAGATACAATTTGTTATCTAATTGATGATAATTGTTTAAGTGCTAAAGATGGACGCTGGTTTTAAGATTAAACGAGAGGAAAGTCCGGGCACTAAGAGTAAAGGTTCCGGTTAATTGCCGGTCAGGGTGACCTGAAGGAAAGTGCAACAGAAAATATACCGCCATATGATGTATAAGTAGATAATCCAATGGCAAGGTTGAAAAGGTGCGGTAAGAGCGCACCGCAATCGTGGAAACAGGATTGGCATGGCAAACCCAACCCAGTGAAAGGTTAAGGTGAAATTTATTGATTTACTGCTCGTAAATGAAATTTCTAAATAAGACCGCTCGAGAATATTGGTAACAGTATTCCTAGACAAATGGCCATTATTGATTAAGCAATTGATCAAAACAAAACCCGGCTTAATATGCACTTAAACAATTGGCGAGTGTACGATGGTTTTTTATTTAAAGAACTTAAGCAAATTAAGAAATTCCGTTTATTTTCTTGTTCAAAATTGGGTCAAATGGTATTAAATGGCGATGGATGAGGTAATCCGTGATGATGGTCCTTGTTTGCAATTTTATTTAGATTAGGAATTTTTTTAAATGAGAGTTCGTTATTTCTTATTGACTACTACAACTTTAATGTTATTCATTATTTCAGCATGTAAAAATAACAGTAAGACCGTAGATACTACAACGACAGCACCAGTGCAATCCGAAGCTGCCGCACCAGCTGAATCATCTCAAGAAGCCGCAGCTCCAGCACAATCCGAATCTACTACTTCCGAACATTCTGCCGAACCAACCTCTGAACCTGCTCAGGAACAAAAATAATTTCAGACGCGTGATTCATACCCTCCTCCCTTCATTTATTAATCAAATAAATAAGCTGAGTTTAAAAATCAATTTAAAGTCGAAATGTTTTAAAGTTAAAATAAAGAGAGGAGGGTTTGCGGCAGTTGGTGAAACAAATTCTCTAAATTGAAACAAATTCTCGTCTTACCTTAAAAACACTATACAAGAAACACGCAGCACTTATACCAGTTAATATTCCAGATATCTTTGGATTAAAGAATGGTAAAAGTAAACAAATTGACAATGAACTAGCTAGAAACAATTTCCAATTTAAAAGTTTATGTTTAATGGCAAGAATGTTATCAATGCCACCAAGTCCTAGTTCAAACGAAATATTGATTAATATGGGAATTATATAACTTATACCATGAAATGTTGCGATTGCTATATATATGCTGTGGCTTATTGCCCATAAAAGACGCACAATATCCTGTTTTTCTGGTTTTTTGTTTTTATATACAAGAAATCCAATCCTAAAATACTCAAAAGAACTAATCCAAGTGATTCCTAGAATCACGTAACATTGCATAGTAACGGCCATTTTTGTTGGTATTAGAATTAAAAGTATAAACCAGTACAAAAAAGCAAATATGATCGTGGATAGCCAGTATGGTGTATTTATTTTGAACAAAAAATACCAACTATATATAAAAATAAAAAGCATAAAAAAAAGTACTGCAATGGTAATCGAGAAACCAAGTGGCAAAAATAAGGTTATAAAAATCGTCCCAAAACCACCCATTTGAATGATGGTTTTAATTTTTGCAAATAAACTCGTTTTTATATATTCGTTTCTTAACATTAAACTACTTCTAAGAACTGTTAATAAAAATTCCCGAAAAAGAATTGCTGCTGGAAACCAATACGGAATCCATTTATTTCCACTTAATGACAGAACTATTGCCGCAATAAAAATTTTATCCGCAACAGGATCCAAAAAAGCACCTAAAATAGTTGGTCCTTCTCTTCTGGCGATTGATCCATCAATAAAATCTGTTGCGCCAAGAAATACAAATAAAATAAAAGCAGCCCAATATGATATTGGGCTAAAAAATAATAAAATTAGGCAAGGAATAGGAAGAAAAAAAATCCTAATTAAAGTAATACTATTTGCGACCACGATTAACTTGACCTACTTTTGAAATAGATGATAAATTTTTCAAGGTGCCAAGTTCTTTCTTCGTAAGATTCCTGAATTCTCCTGGTTTTAGATCGGCTAAATAAATACCAGCAAAATGAGTTCTAATAATCTTTAAAACTGGATGTTTTATTCGCCAAAACATCTTTTTAATTTGTCGATTTTTTCCCTGTGTAAGAATAACTCTTACCCAGGTGTTTATCTTTGCTCTTTTAATAAATTTTATTTTACACGGACCGGTTGGTCCATCTTCCAGATAAATTCCTCTACGTAACTTGTCCAGCTGTTCCCCTGTTGGTAACCCCTTGATTTTAACTTCATAAATTTTTTCAACATGATATTTTGGATGTATTAATTTATTGGTTAATGCTCCATCATTAGTTAATAATAACGCCCCCTCTGCATCATAATCCAAGCGGCCAATTGGGTAAATGCGAGTCTCACTAATACATTTTACCAAATCAGTAACCGTTCTACGGCCTGTGTTATCTTTTGTTGTAGACAGCACGCCGTATGGTTTATTCATCAATAAATAAGTGCGTTCTGATAATATATCTTGCGCAGTGCCAATGTGCTCGCCGTTGCACATTATATTATCTACATCTGCATCTGCAACAGTGCCCTGTTTTGTGATTGTTTTTCCATTTACGCTGATTAATCCCATATTAATCATTTCTTCTATTTTACGTCTTGATGCTACTCCAGCATGAGCTAGTATTTTTTGAAGTCTCTCTTTGGCCATATTTCCTTAAAGATGATTCTTTTTGCTTGTATTTGCAATAGGAAAACACGAGACTGGTGTAATTAAATCCAATGTAACACTATTAATGTTTAAATTTATAAATTTTGTAAATATATTTAAATATACCAAATTAATATCTTTAAAAGTCTAAAATGAATTATATCAACCGCATATTTCAATGGCCCACTGGCAAGAAATATTAAAAGAATAAACAATGTCCATGAAAATTTATTTAGAAAAATTATATAATAGTAAGTCGCCTTCTTGGACAAAAAAGCCAATAATACCTTTTCCCCATCAAGAGGAGGTATTGGTATTAGGTTAAATAAAAATAATGAAATATTTAAAGAAATAAATGAATGCAATAACAAGCTCGAATCTGAATTTAAATTACGACTTACGATGAATGCTGTTAAAAACGCCAGAATTAAATTTGATACCGGCCCAGAAACAGCAACAAGGGATACGGCGGTTTTTCTTGAAAGAGGATTTCCAAAAAAATTTCGTTTTAAAAATTTTGGATTATAAGGTGCCGGTTTTCCAGCTGCAAATACAGGTATTGGAACAACTGACGAAATTATTAACATTATTATCGGAAACATTACCGTCCAAAAAAAATCAATATGTTTTAATGGATCCAATGTAAGTCTTCCCATCCTTTTTCCAGTCAAATCCCCCAAAAATCTAGCCATTAACACATGGGAAAATTCATGTACTGTCAACGAGAAAATTAACATAATGCCCACGAATATGAAATTTAGAATTACATTATCCGTCATTTCCCTACTTCCTTTTATTGTTAAATAATATACGCAGCACTAAATAAAATAACTATTTTTAACTTTGATGCACATTAATTAAAGCAGTTGATAAAAAAAATTTAAGAAATTTCATTTTTGTTATCATGACCATTTATTCCGAAGTTTATTTGTGTCAAATTGATCACTGAATATTTTTTCCTCTACAAAACGCTGAATTCCATTTGCAATACCCTCCGCTGCGGCATACTGATAATCACAACTTTCCAATCTTTGCTCTTCTATGTTACTGGAAACAAATGAAGCCTCTATTAAAACCGCAGGCATCTTTGCCCCCATTAATACATAAAACATAGCATTTTTAATTCCCAAATTTCTAACATTGTCCCATTGCTCGGCAAGGTTACCACATAAAGAATATTGCATTATTCTTCCAAAATTGAAGCTATCATACACGCTGGATTTCATGGATAAATCAGCTAATATAAATTCCAGATTAGACGTTTCTTCTTCCGTCATAGCGTTTTCTCTGGCGGCTAGCCTTAAGCTATATTTATCGTGTGATATATTTAAATAATATGTTTCAATACCATAGATATCTCGATTTAATGACGAATTGACGTGTAGCGATACAAATACAGTGGCTTGCATTTGATTGGCAAAATCCGTCCTCGCCGGCAAAGAAATAGTTATATCTTTGTTTCTTGTTAAAAAAATTCTAATTCCTGGCATGTTTTTTGTTAAAATATATTTAACTTGCTTGGAAATTGACAGTGTTATGTCTTTTTCTTTAGCGCCGCCCATGCCTACTGCACCGGGATCCTCTCCTCCGTGTCCCGGATCTACAACAATTGTTATATTGTTTTTACTGTAATCAAATTTTTTTAAATCATTAGCTTTTGTTTTTGGTTTTTGTTTTTTGTTATACTTATATTTAAAATTCTTTTTCGATATTGTATTGGTTACGTTTAGTTGTGAATTTTTTGTTTTATCAATATGTTTATATGTATTAATTATTAATTTAGATTCCTGCAAAGATTTATCTGCGCCAGCATAAATAAATTGGGCAAATAAAACTACAAACAGTAACCGGATATACATTTAATAATAAATTAATGAATTGCTAAAATTATCAAGAAAATATCTCACCAATCTTAACCATGACTAACTTTGAAAATTAAATAAGGCAGATATGAGCTCATATTAAAATAAGCAGGCGCGCAATCTTTAGGATTGCGCGCCTGCTTGTATGTTATCAATTTGTTATCAATTGATTAATTATTTATTGATCTTATAAATTCCCAATTCAGTTCTGCAATTACCTTTGTGCTAATTTCCTTCGGGCAAACTGCTTCACATTCCAACGTGTTACTACATGAGCCGAAACCTTCTTTTTCCATTTGCATAACCATTGCATTTGTTCTTCTTTTGCGTTCAGGATCTCCTTGCGGCAAATGCGCTAATTGGGAAATTTTGGCACCAACAAATAACATTGCCGAAGCATTTTTGCAAGCAGCAACACAAGCACCGCAACCTATACAAGCCGCTGCATCAAATGCTTCATCGGCAGCATTTTTATGAATAAGCATAGAGTGAGCATCGGGAGCAGATCCTGTGTTAACCGATATATAACCACCCGCTTGCTGAATTCGATCAAACGCAGTTCTATCAACAACCAAATCCTTGATTGGGATAAATGCTTCTGCTCTCCATGGTTCCAGTGTGATTGTTTCACCATCTTCAAAATGTCTCATGTGAAGCTGACAGGCAGTTGTGCCGCGTTCCTTCCCATGAGGAATCCCGTTTATGACAATAGAACAAGCACCGCAAATGCCTTCCCGGCAGTCGGATTCAAAAGCTATGGGTTCTTTATTTATTGTGATTAGATGATTGTTAACTACATCCAACATTTCAAGTAAAGACATGTCGGGAGATATGTCCTTAACTTGAATTGTATCCAGGTAAGATGGGCTAAATTTATCTTTCTGGCGCCAAATTTTCAATGTATAATTTCTAAGATTCATTTATAGCTCCTTTGCGCTAAATGTATATTTTCAAATTTAAGCTGCTCTTGATGACGAACAGGTTCGTTGCCTAGCCCTTTATACTCCCAAGCCGCCACATGACAGAATTCCTCATCATTGCGTTGTGCTTCACCATCTATTGTTTGATATTCTTCTCTAAAATGACCACCGCAACTTTCATTTCTTTTTAAAGCATCTAAACATAAAAGTTCAGAAAATTCCAAGAAATCTGCAACCCGATTTGCTTTTTCCAACGTCTGATTGAATTCCATATCGCTTCCAGGAATATTAACATCTTTCCAAAAGGCTTCCCGAATTTTTGGAATTTCTGACAGAGCACGCCTTAAGCTAGACTCTGTTCGCGCCATTCCACAATCATTCCACATAATTTTTCCAAGTTCTCTATGAAAATAATCCGGTGATTTTGTTCCTTTGATCATCATAAGCCGCCTAATATATTCTCTTGATGTATCCACAGATTCCGTGATACGTAAATCATTATCCTTGATAAGGCCCGGCTTGATTTGATTAAGATAACCAGCAATTGTGTTAGGCAAAACAAAATATCCATCAGCTAAACCTTGCATTAAAGCACTAGCACCAAGTCTATTAGCTCCATGGTCAGAAAAATTCGCCTCACCTAGAACAAATAATCCAGGAACAGTGCTCATAAGATCATAATCTACCCATAAACCGCCCATAGTATAATGTACAGCCGGATATATGCGCATAGGTTTATCATATGGATTTTCACCGGTTATCTTTATATACATATCGAATAGATTACCGTAACGAGCAGATATAACACTTTTTCCTACACGTCTAATGGCATTACTAAAATCCAAGTACACACCCTTACCTCCCGGACCAACTCCTCGACCATCATCGCAAACTTGCTTTGCAGCCCTGGAAGATATATCCCTAGGTGCCAAATTTCCGTAACTTGGATATTTTCGCTCTAGGTAATAATCACGTTCCTGTTCTGGTATTTGCTCAGCTGATCTATGATCATTATGCATTAATGGCACCCATACACGACCATCATTCCTGAGAGATTCTGACATAAGAGTTAATTTTGACTGATGTTCTCCAGATTGAGGAATGCATGTTGGATGTATTTGTGTGTAGCAAGGGTTTGCGAAAAAGGCTCCTTTTTTATAAGCCCTATAGGTAGCGGAAACATTGCAGCCAATAGCATTGGTAGACAAATAAAAAGCAGGACTATATCCACCAGTTGCCAATACTACAGCATCAGCTGTATATGCACGCAGTTCTCCGGTTATTAAATTTCTAGCAACAATCCCCTTGGCGTGACCATCCACAACAATAAGATCCTGCATTTCTGTTCTCGGAAAACTTTTTACAGTCCCAGCGGAAATTTGCCGATTCAAGGCACTGTAAGCGCCCAATAAAAGCTGTTGACCTGTTTGACCTTTAGCATAGAAAGTCCTAGAAACAAGAGAACCTCCAAAGGATCGATTGTCTAACAACCCACCATATTCACGAGCAAATGGAACACCTTGCGCAACACAATGGTCAATGATTTTAACACTAAGTTGAGCCAAACGGTACACATTTGCTTCACGAGCTCTGAAATCGCCTCCTTTTATTGTATCGTAAAAAAGCCGCCAAACACTATCTCCGTCGTTTTTATAATTTTTGGCTGCATTGATTCCACCCTGAGCGGCAATACTGTGAGCCCTCCTTGGACTATCCTGAAAACAAAAACTTGAGACTCTGAAGCCAAGCTCTCCTAAAGACGCAGCAGCTGATGCACCGGCAAGTCCAGTTCCAACAATGATTATGTGATATTTGGACCTGTTGGCGTGGTTAATAGGTTTTGAATTATTTATATAATTAGCCCATTTGTTTTCAATTGGACCGTTTGGAATCTTTGGATTAATCATGAATCACCCTTAGCAAGATCGATACTGGAATCGAAATATACAGAATTGTTACAATAAAAGCAAACCAAAATCCAAATAAACGTATATTTTTTGCCAATTTATTGCGAGTTAAGCTCAATGTTTGTGCCGCGCTTGAAAAACCGTGACTTAGATGCAAAAACAATGATATTTGTGCTAAAATGTAAAAAATTGTAATAAATGGATTTCTAAAACTTACAATCATAAGAGAATATAAATCCAAATTTGGATTTTGAACATAAAAACATTTCCAGGTTAAATGTATCAAATGGAACAAAACAAAGGCAATTATAACAAATCCACTATATAACATAGTGCGAGATGCAAAACTGGAACCAATTGGAATTAATTCATTATTATATTGTATAATTCTACTTAACTTATTTTTCCTTTCAAGGTATACTGCCATAGATATGTGGCTTATAAATGTAAATATTAGCAAAATACGCGCAAACCATAGCGAAATTGGAAAATTTCTCAACAGCTCCGGATAAGAGTTAAAAATATCCCTCCCCGCGTAGAGTTGCATGTTGCCTAGCAGATGTATCAAAATGAACATGGTCAAACAGGCACCTGTGAGGGCCATTATGACCTTAGACCCAACTATAGAAATCTTAGATTCAATTAACGTACAAATCTTAGATTCAATTGATTCAATCAACGTTATCATAAATATTTTCTCCTTTACTTTCTTTGTTTAGTGCTACCTGATTTAAATTTTCAACATTAGCACTGTAGTTAATGTTTAGTATCTCAACATATTTTGCATTATTAATTCTTTTAATATTGCACCTCCTTGTTCAATTTGTTCATAATTTAATTTTACTTATCGTTTCTCGCATTGAACCTGATGAATTAATTAATTTTATTCTTTCATCAGGTTCAAGTTGAATTTCTAAAATCTGTTCAATCCCCTTGTTGCCAATAATAACCGGAACTCCTAAAAACATATCGCTAAGACTGTACTCACCGTTAAGGTAAGCCGAGCAGGGTAAAACCCTTTTTTTGTCATCTATATAAGATTCCATCATTTCGACAATAGAAAGTGCAGGCGCATAAAAAGCCGAGCAATTTCCGGTCAAATTCATAATTTCTTCTCCCCCATTCCTAACTCTTTCAATAATCTTATCTAATTTCTCTTTTTTCAAAAATCCCATAGAAATCAATTCCATTAACGAAACCCCGGCCACGCTTGAAAAATTAATTAATGGAATCATATTCTTATTATGATCTCCTAACACAATTGTGCTAATATCTCTAGCACTAACTCTTAATTCTTCTGATAGAAACGTCCTAAAGCGCGCAGAATCCAAAATACCCGCCATTCCAACTACAAGGTTTTTAGAAATTTTGCTTAATTTATAAAAAATATACGACATTACATTCACTGGGTTTGTTGCAATAATACAAAATGCATTAGGAGCATATTCACGAACTCCGCACGCAACCTGTCTTATCGTTGCTAAATTAATTTGCAACAATTCTTCTCTGCTTTCTTTTTCCGATGCCCTTGGGACACCGGCAGTGATAACACAGATGTCTGCGTTGATAATATCAGTATAACTGCTGGTACCATATATTGAAACACTTTTTCTATCTAATAATGTTGCCATCTGCATTAAATCAAGGGCTTTTCCTTTTGCTTTTCCATCCAGTACATCGAATAAAACAATTTCTCCCAAATTACGCTGAATTGCCAAAAGTGCAACAATTCCCCCGATGTTACCTGCTCCAATTATTGCAATTTTCATAAAATTAAAAGTCCTTTTCTTGAAAAAAAATATAACCGAAAAAAGAAGGAAGTATGACCCATATTGATAATGCTATTACTCCGATAGAAATACCAAAAAATCCTCCGAGATACTTTTGAAAAAGAGCCCCAGAATACCCCATCATAGCCGATAAATCTAGCTGAATAGTGAAAAGGATTCTTGCTAAATCGATAGGATTTAAAAAGATCATAATAAACATAGGAATTTCTAAGGGGTAGTCTCCAAAAATTAATGCGATTTGCATAATTAAAATATCATAAATAAGGAAAAAAAATAACCAAATTATTAACAAAGTACCAAGAGCTAATTCTTTTCGATCAATGGTTGCTGACAAAAAAAATGCTATACTTAAAAAAATTGCAGTTAACAAAATTCCAATTAAGAGCAATAAAAAAATATCGCTCCAAAAAATCCACGCAGAAAAACCAATTCCAATTACAAAAGCAGAAGATAACGCTAAAAAAAGTCCTACCAATTTTCCAAAATATATTTGGAATCTAGAAACAGATAAAGCTATGAGAATCTCCTGAAAGGGCAAAGATTCACAAAAACACATATTGCCAAAAATTAATGAAAACAGTGGCACTAACAATAAAACCAAATTAAGTAGTGAAGCATTTGCGCGCATTGATTCACTTGATCCAATATAAAGAATCAATGAACTGAGTAAAAATAACGAAATTGAGTAAAATAACCACCATCTATGTCGAATAGTTTCTTTAAATTCAAACCAAGCCAAAGTTTTCATATTTTTTCATCCCAAAAATTGTGCAGCGCTTCTTCTAAGGTTTTAAAATTACCCATTGCCTTAATTGTATCAGGGGAATTTTTTAAATAGATCTCTCCTTCCACTATTAATGCTACCACATCTGAAAGTTCCTCAACCTCACTCATAATATGAGAGCTAAAAACCACAGTTGCTCCGGAATAACGCCTCTCTTTTATTAAACCTTTTAAAACATAAGTCTGATGCGGATCAAGTCCAAGCGTAGGCTCATCAAGTAAGAATAACGACTGTTCAAACATAAAAGCCTGAACAATGTTAACTTTCTGCTTCATTCCTCCCGAAAGCTCTCGAATAAATTTTTTATAAAAATTACCAACATCTAATTTCGTCAACAGATAATCTAAATAAATTGCTGGTTTTTTACGCAAAATTATAATTAAATCTAATAATTCAAAAACTCTCATATTTTGTGGAAAATTTGGCTGTTGAGGCATGTAACCCACAGTGGACAAATCTACGGCAAGGACATCAACAAAAGATGGTTTAACGATACCAAGGATAGACTTTAATAACGTTGTCTTACCGGACCCATTTGGACCAAGCAGTGCATAGATGGACGATTTTAAAATCTCAAGATCAATTCCTCGCAAAATTTCTTGTTTTCCATATTTTTTTTCAAGATTTACTATTGAAAGAGCTGAATTCAAGAAGGCCTCCTGATTAAAGGTGCTGAATCTAATAAATTTATAGGAGTCAGAATAGGCAAAACACGTTCCGCGATTTCAAGAAATTCAACAATTGGAGAACCCAACAGGACGACTAGCTCTGGGAATTTAGCAACCCAGAGACCAAAAATTTTCATTGGTCTAAATGGTTGATCGCCAACATTGTCCTTATCGAGATCATATCCGCGATACGTACTCCAAAAATTATTTTTAAAATCATTTGTTGATTTTTCGGAATTTGTTGTAACTTCAAAAAAGTTTGATATAAACTGATTTCTCTTGAAAAGGTTTTCTTCTGAATTTCCGAGTATCCGCAAAGCCCAGCCATTTTTTTCTAAAGTATTATTGTAGAATCTGTTTCGATTTGCAGCATCCAACAAAACAGCAACTGTATTTCCAAAGAAAACATTACCACTGATAACGCTATCAGTAATATCTTTTAATAGTAATCCATAGGAAGCATGTCCCCAACTTTTTTCAAAGCGATTTTTTAACATATGAACATGCTTTGAATACATAACTGCTACTCCTGTTTGATTTTCGGAAAATATATTTTCAATATACTGGTTTCCGTGTGAATACATAAAATGAAGGCCATAACGTATATTGTGCTTTACTGAATTACCTTTTATCCAGGAATCCCCTGAAAATTCAATATAAATTCCATCTCGATGACCTTCTATTGAATTATTTACGATTTTTGTATTTTTGGAATTCCATAAGTGAATTCCATTTCCACTTGTTGCCTCACGATTTGAAACAGTATGTATATCATTGTTCTCAATTAGGCAATTTTCAGCTTTAGCTAAATAAACAGAATAAACATTTTCTTTAAAGATATTATTTCTTACAATGCAATTATTTGCATTTTCTATTCTAACCCCAGCATATTCAGCAATATCGCTATAGCCAGATGCACGAATCTCAAATCCTTCAATTGTTACGTTTGAGGATGTTATTTTGATGACATTTTTTTGCTTTGATCCATCAATGACAGGTCTGCCAATCCCTTTTAAGATAATCGGTTTATCGATAACAATCATACCTTCTCGGTAAACTCCAGAATCGACATTAACAATTTCAAATGGTTTGGCATTCCGGATCAATTCCTGAAGATTTCCAGAAAAAAGCTGCAGGGAAAAAAAACATAAAATCCATTTCATGGTATATTTATTTGTTTCCCCCCTAATACGTTAAGTGCTTTTAATAATTCATCCTGTGAAGAATAAGCAGAAAACCCGGATCCCATAGGGGATGGACGTTTATTGCTTTGCAATATGAAAGATTTCTTGAACTTAATCCAATCATTGGGCCGATTGAAATCAGCAACAAAGCTATCTTTAATTTGTAAATTATTTTTTTTTGACCATTCCAAGAGACACTCTATTGAATCAAATGAAACCAACTTGCCCTTTTTGGTTATAACAGCTGTTTTAAATCGAAGGTCTTCTATTTGCATTTTACAATGTTTACAATCATATTCTCCGGATTTCCACAAACCCGGATGTTTCACATCACAACCAAGTAAAGATAAGATCAATGGCATGATTTTTAACACTCTATACATATTAATCACAAATTACGATACCTTTCTTCTTATGACATTTTAAAGCTATTATAATTGATATACCCAAAGAAACACCTGCTAAAAATAACAATAAGGCTCCTATGTTTGGATACGAACATGCAGTAATGTTTAAAATCTCCTTACATCCAAGCAATGGAGGTTGATAATTCATTCCTGGAAACTGAATAGAAGCATGCGGATCAAGGTTGTGGCCGTAACTATATCCCCAATACCAAAAATCTGCCAATCCAATCAATCCAAAAAAAACCACAAAAGCAGAATGGAAATATAATAATATTGTTTTCTTAAAATAGGTATTCAATATTGTAATCACGCAAAGCACACCGATAATATAAGGCGTATAGTGGAATTCCTTAATACTATTTTCATCAATAGCCGCCATGCCAATATAATGATTTAATAAATTCATATTAGCAATATCGAATTCATTAATTCCGCTTATATGATTCATCCATAAATTCATTCCAAGGCCTTCAGGGTACTGAGGGGCACATAGCCTAATAGACCAAACAGGGAAAAACCAGGCCAACAGCACAAAAATAGTACTGAGGCCTGTCAATAAAGAACTCGATCTAGATAATTTCATTTATCCCTAACTCGAATATATTGTTGCATTTCTTGATGTAAAGCTGAGCAAAAATCCGTACAATAGAATGGAAATACTCCTGCACGTTCTGCTTCAAAACGTATCGTCTTTGTTTGTCCTGGCATAATTAAGATATTGGTACTCTTATTACCCTGCACCGCAAAGCCGTGTGGAATATCAAAATCTTGCTCTAAATTAGTAACATGAAAAAATACCGTATCCCCTTTATTAACTTCAACCATATCAGGTTTAAAATGGGATCTTATTGCAGTCATCCAAACGTGAACATTGTTTCCTTCACGAACAACTCTAGCTTCCGATTCTTTTTTAGTTGCATACGGATGTTGATTTTCTTCTAATCTGTAAATCTTTTGTGCATTAGCAGACAACAGACTTGCTGGCATGCCCTGTGCATAATGTGGCTCTCCGGTAGTTGGGAAATCCAAAATCAATTTCATACCCTTGGGTGTAATAGTGTACAACTGTGCGCTTTGAGCAATTTCGGCTCCTACTGGCAAGTAACGATCTTTTGTTATTTTATTTAAAGCAAGTAAATATTTTGGACTTGGAGTTTTAGAATCTCCACCTGCAATGCTTAAATGTCCAATGCTGTAATAAGCCGGAACTCGGTCTACCACTTTCCAATCTTTCATGCTCCATTTTACGATTTCTGAGCTAACAAAACACGAAGTGTAAGCAAATCCATTTCCATCGAATTCAGTATGCAAGGGACCTAAGCATGGTTTCTCTACTTCTTTTTCTAATGTGGATTCATACTTTAGAACCGGAATTCCTGAAATGACATCAACTATATTATCTTTATCGTCTTTAGAGGCGATAAACTTCTTAAAAGAATGAACAGGAATTACTGCAGCAAGTTTTCCTCCGGCTACAATATATTCACCTGTTGGATCAACATCTACTCCGTGTGGATTTTTTGGAGTAGGCAGATAATACATTATTCCTGGGCAATCGTTTGGATCAAGTAATTTTACTGATGTATATTTAGTTGTTTCAGTATACTTATTCTCAGGTTTGAAATTACGCAAATAGGTTGCAGCGATGGGTTTTGCCTTTCCATCATCCATACATTTTTTAGCAGCTACCCAATTAAATGTCAATACATAATCCTTATCATTCTTAGAAGAATTTGCTTCTAACATTTCAAATGCTTGTTCTGTATTGTAGGATGTAAAGAA
>JAHFEE010000004.1 GCA_023248655.1 Myxococcales bacterium | reverse complement strand
ATTTTCTAGAAATTTATTAAAATAATCAATCTAATACGTTGCCTTAGAGGTGATTTTTCCTAAATCATTCTCTATGAACATTTTGTCAAAATATATGTATAAGCGTTGCGATCATTGGTAGATGCTTATCGATATCATACTTTTCAAAAACCTGTTCCACCTTTAATGTGCCCCAAAATAGACACAATACTTGTGCGGTTATTTTGTTTGCAACTGATGCAGATATTTTAAGATATGTAAAATTAATCGTTTTTTAGAGCTGAGGTACTTGATCATATCATTATTATTTCATTAATATTAGATTTGTGAAAATAAAAAAAACAATTGTATTGTCCCTTTTAATCTTATCAATAACTTTAACGCCAATTTCTTATCTTTTATTTAAGTCTTATCAAAAGATTGTAAGCGAGTTGCCCAAGCTTGATCTAATTAAAAATTATTATCCATACCAAGTAAGTCGCGTTTTTGATTCAGCTAATAATATTATTGCGGAATTTGCTATTGAAAAAAGAACAGTGATTTCAACAAATTCTCTTCCTGAACATGTTAAAAATGCCTTTATTGCAACAGAGGATGCCGGATTTTATAGGCATAGAGGTATAGATTATTTTGGAGTTATGCGCGCGATATTGTACGAAATAAAGTACCGTTTAATTGGTGGTCAAAGAGTTGGCGGGAGCACTATCACCCAACAAACGGCTAAAACATTTCTGTTATCAAGAGAACGAACCTATAGACGTAAAATCAAAGAATTAATTTTAGCTAGAAAAATTGAAAACATTTTAACAAAAAGCAAAATTTTAGATTTGTATTTAAATCAAATATATTTTGGCAATGGTGCTTATGGAATAGAAGAAGCCGCCAAGACCTATTATGGAATTTCAGCTAATGAATTAAATTTATCTCAAGCTGCATCTTTGGCATCAATTCCTAAAAGTCCAAATAAAATCAATCCGATAAAAGATGCAAATCGAATCAAGCAGCGTCGCGATTATATTTTAGGTTTGATGGCAAGACATGGTTTTATTTCTCAACATGATGCAGATAATGCAAAAATTGAGCCAATTGTTTCAAGTAAAAAATTGAATCCTTATTTAAATAAGGCACCTCATTTTATAAACGAGACTAGAAGATTCTTAATTAGCGAACTTGGTTCCAATAATTTACGCAGAAATGGTTTAAATATATACACTACTTTGAATATGGATATTCAAATTGCCGCAAATGAAGCTCTTAAACTAGGGTTAAGAAATTTAGATAAAAAACAAGGCTACAGAGGCCCAATTGCTCGTTTACCCGAACAAAAGGCTATTGATATGGCAAAAAAGATTAGGGAATCAAATCGAAAACTGGAACTTGGAGCCATAACTGAAGGAGTCGTAAAAAGTATTTCCGAAACAAAAAAAGAAATTGTGGTGGAATTAAATTCTGAAGTTAATGGCATTCTGCCGATATCGAAAATCAATTGGGCTAATTTCCTGAATACAAAAGTGCACAAAACACTTAAAAAATTAAAAAACATAATTAAAATAGGAGATATTGTATTAGTTAAAATTGAAAAGAACGATCAAATTTTAGAATTGTCACTAGAACAAAAACCATTAGTTGATGGATCAGTGGTTGTGATAAATCCAGAAAATAATAATGTTCTTGCTATGGTTGGTGGATACGATTTTGCTACTTCAAATTTCAATCGTGCAACCAAGGCCAGAAGACAACCTGGATCTTCGTTTAAGCCATTTTTGTATGCAGCAGCAATCGACAAGGGGATAATGACATCTTCTACGTTAATTGAAAATCGCCAAAGAGTGTATCGTAATTGGAGACCGAAAAATGATAATGGAAAATTTGATGGAAATTTTTCCCTAAGAGCATGTTTGGTTAATTCTTCAAATATGTGCAGTTTGGCAATAATAGAAGAGATAGGAGTTCAATCTGTAATTAATCTAGCCAATAGAGCTGGGCAGGTAACAAAAAAAACAAAGATGCCAAGAAATTTTAGCTTAGCGCTTGGAACTGGAGAAGTTATACCTTTATTGCACGTTAACGCGTTTTCAATATTTCCATCTGCTGGCAAAATTGGAAAACCAATACTTGTTGAAAAAATTTTATCTAAAAATAAAAAGAATGTGTTTGAATCAAAAGTTCAAAAATTTGATGTCATAAAACCTGGAACTGCTTTTATTATGACTGATATAATGCGTGGATGCATGAAGCGTCGAGACAGAAAAGTGCCTGGATTTAGCAATGCGCCGCTTGCAGGCAAAACTGGTACCACTGATGATTTTCGAAGCGCTTGGTTTGTTGGTTTTTCGCACAGTCTCGTTGCTGGTGTTTATATTGGATTTGATGATAATCGCACACTGGGACAAGGTTCATACGGAGCGGCGGTCGCTCTTCCAATATGGAAAGATTTAATGAGCAAGGCCCTGAAAGTCATGCCTGCACGTGAATTTATGCAACCTCAAGATGTTGTACGACGTTTGATTAATTTGAAAACTGGAGATCTTATGCACAATAGAATTAGAAATTTTGACGATATTGAAGACGAGAGAGAATTTGAAGAAGATGAAGTTTTAAATTTATCACCAACCTTAAATTCTGTTGATCTTAATAATACGGATGAAAAGCAACCTACATTAGAAGTATTTATCACAGGAACTGAACCACTGGCGTCGATCGATTCATTGGAATAATTGTTTAAAATACAAACTCTTGTCAAATTATTTCAGATCAGCTACTAAGGGTATCTATGACAAATTTTTCTATCACAGAGGATATGTTAGCTACTCAAAAGAATATAATTATCCAAACAAAAACAAAAAAACGTTTAGCTGATTTTTTTATTCAAAATGGAATTTCAATTGATTACAAAAATGCAGATATATTGCGAAGGTTTATTTCACAAGAAGGCAGAATTCTTCCAGGAAGAAGATCGGGGCTTACTTCCAAAAATCAAAGAAAGGCCAGTAAGGCAATAAAAAAAGCAAGACTTATTGGATTATTGCCATTTATTAATCTAGATTAGCAGCAACACAAGCATTCTTTTAATTACACATTTAAAACATTAAGTGTTAAGAATATTAAATACTATAAAAAGATGCTACGGCGTAATAAGATTACTCAAGACACCGTTATTAAGAGCACTAAATGTCATCAAGCCTCAGTATTATATATTATCTCTATTTATTGCAAGTTTTTATATTTTCGCACATGTGACATTTAATTCCTTGACCTTGCTAGATTATCTGCATGTTTGTACAAAAAAAATAATACTAGAACATAAAACACAATTATTGGAAGATAATTTGTTTGAGTTAAAAAAGGAAATTGCAATTCTTTATGGGAACACGCTTCATTCTGATTCTTATTTAGAATCATTTGCGAGGAACAATAAAGTATTAATAAAGGATAATGAAACACTCATAATTTTAAACTAAAAATTAATCACATGCACTATCAATTACCAAATTTGCGATTTTGCATTAAAACATTTAATTTCAGTTGCAAGTGATCACTCCATTAACTAACGTAATTTTTATTGTACTTCCATTGACATACTTGCCATCCAGCAAATGTTTTGCTATTGGGTCCAATATTTTGTGTTGTATTGCACGCTTTAAAGGTCTTGCCCCATAAGTTTGATCATAACCGAATTCTATCAACGCAAATTTGACATCTTCAGAAATTTGCAATTTTAGATCTCTATAACTAAGACGTTTTTCGGCCATGCCCAACTGAATATCGATAATGAATTTGAGATCTTGCTTACTTAAACCGTGAAACATGATAATTTCATCTATTCGGTTTAGAAATTCAGGTTTGAAATTATTTTTTAATTCTCTAAAAACTTGCTCTTGTGCAATTTGTGTTATCCCCTCTAGGAGATATTGACTTCCTATATTGCTGGTCATCAATATGATTGTATTTCTAAAATCAACAATTCTTCCTTGACCATCAGTAAGACGACCCTCATCCAATAATTGCAAAAGAACATTACATATTTCCGGATTTGCTTTTTCTATTTCATCTAACAAAATAACTGAATAAGGTCTTCTTCTGATTGCTTCAGTTAATTGCCCACCTTCCTCGTACCCCACATATCCTGGCGGAGCTCCTATAAATCTAGATACCGTATGCTTCTCCATATATTCAGACATGTCTAAACGAATCATCGCACCTTCATCATCAAAGAGAAATTCGGCCAATGCGCGCGCAAGTTCTGTTTTTCCTACTCCGGTTGGCCCTAAAAAGAAAAAACTTCCAAGTGGTTTTTTTTCATCAGAAAGACCTGTCCTGCTTCTTCTTATAGAATTACTTACCGCCAAGATAGCCTCTTGCTGACCAACAACACGTTCCCCGAGGCGTTTTTCCATTTTTAAAAGCTTATCTGTTTCTGTTTCTAGCATTTTTTTAACTGGAATGCCGGTCCATTTTGATACTATGTCGGCAATATCTTCTTCTGTTACTTCTTCTCTTAAAAAACTTGGCAATGTATTACTTGAAGATTCTTTTAATTTTTTTTCTAAATCAAACAAATCCCCATATTGAAGCCTTGCGGCATGCTCAAAATCACCCTTACGTTGCTCAGCTTCAATTTCGTATTTTATTTTTTCAATTAGGATTTGTGTGTTTTTTCTTTCCAATAAACGTTTTTTTTCCTTGAACCATTGATCCTTGAGCTTTCTTGCTTCTTCTTTCTTTTTAGAAATTTCCGTCTCAACTTCTTTTAGATGCTGTTTACTTTGAGTGTCGTTTTCACGTATAAGTGCCTGACGCGCTACCTCTAAACGAGTTATTAAACGTTCTATTTCATCCAATTGAATTGGGGATGATTCTATTTGCATTTTTAAAGCACTTGCCGCTTCGTCCATTAAATCGATTGCCTTATCCGGCAATTGACGACCGGTTATATATCTATTTGAAAGCGTGCAAGCGGAAACAATAGCTCCATCTGTTATCCTTATTCCGTGGTGTGATTCGTAACGTTCCTTTAACCCTCTCAGTATGCTTATTGCATCTTCTACACTTGGCTGAGTTACGTAAACTGGCTGGAAACGACGTTCTAGAGCTGAATCTTTTTCTATATATTTTTGATATTCGCCTAATGTTGTTGCCCCAATGCAGCGCAGCTCACCTCTTGCTAGTGCAGGTTTCAACATATTACTGGCATCTATGCTCCCGTCAGATCCACCAGCCCCAACAAGCATATGTAATTCATCGATAATCAGAATATATTTATCTTCTCCGTTCTGCAGTTCCCTCAAAAGGGCTTTTAACCTGTCTTCAAATTCCCCTCTGTACTTTGTCCCAGCAATTAATGCACCAAGGTCTAAACAAATTAATTCCTTTTCTTTTAATGTTTCCGGCACATCATCGTGAGCAATTCTAAGAGCAATTCCCTCAACTATTGCTGTTTTCCCAACTCCCGGCTCACCGATGAGCACTGGATTATTCTTTGATCTTCTGCTTAAGACCTGCATAGTCCTTCGAATTTCATCATCTCTTCCTATTACGGGGTCCAATTTTCCATTACGCGCATCTTTTGTAAGACTTCTTGTATATTTGTTTAATGTGTCTGTTTTGGATTCAGGAAATTCATCAACAACCCTTGCCCCATTGCGTAATTTCAAAATAGCATTTTCTATATCCTTGCTGGTTATTCCGTTGCGTTCTAGTATTATTTTAGTTATTCCCGTTTCACTTAGGGCAAGCAAGGTTGCTTCTACTGAGATAAAATTATCACCTAATCTCTGTGCAATTATTGATGCCCGGTCTAATACTTTTGATACACTAGGTGCTATGTAAACATTTGCAAATTCTTGACCTAGAACTTTAGGCTCGTTGTCAATTTGGAGCTTAAGATCCACTGAAAGTTTTTTTGTATCTATTCCTATACTTGAAAATATACTTGAAATTAAAGTATTTTGCTGACTCATTAAAGCTTGAAGTAAATGAAGAAGAGAAAGTTGTTGCTGCTTATTGAGAGAGCATAAATTTTTAGCAATTTCAAGTGCCTCTCTTAGTCGTGCTGTCATTTCGTTAATTTGCATACTGGCAACATATAATAATCATCGTTTTAAAAAGTAAACAACTGCACCTGCAATAAAGTTCGAAAACCTCTATAAAATTTCAAGTTCAAAATGTTAGATTTTGAAAGCATGATTTACATAGGTATCAATAAATAAATAAGTAAATGACTAATTTTTTTAATTTTTAACAATAAAATGCATTAAACACGACATCATAAGTAATTGAATTAAATTTTGCTATTCATACACTTGGATATCGGCAATAATGTTTAAATAAATATTGTGATTAATTTTAAGTGAGAGTATTGTTAAGCAAGAATATCATAAAGAGTAAAATTATGCATAAAATTTGGTTAATATTAGATACATCATGTCCTAGAGGAGTCGTTGCTCTTTCTGATAGAAACAACGTAATTATTTCAAGTTATATGAGTGATAGCAAACAGCATGGGGATATGTTATCGGAAACAGTTGAGTATTGCTTGAACAAGGTCCGTCTTAAAATAAAAGATATTTATGCAATTGCCGTAGGAACCGGTCCTGGGTCTTTTACCGGAATACGTATTGGATTAGCTTTTTCAAAGGGATTGGCAATTGCAACAGGTATTCCGTTAATTGGATTAAATACTTTTGCAGGAATGAATTCTAATAATTGTGATTTCATAGCATTGAAGGCTAAAAATTCAAATTTTTATAGCTGGAAAATAAAAGAAAATGTTTTTGAAATTGTTAATACGCCTTATTCGAACACCTATTTGGAAATTCATGGTCCAAGTGCGGAAAATTTAGCAAAACTACTACCAGAAAAAGCTTATGATGAAACATTGAATTTGGTACCAAATTATATTAGAAGTAACTGGTGACAAAATTGTCTTGGCCTTATTTATCTACTATATTTAAACCGAATTCTATCGCAATTAAAATATTGCTTCACGATTTTCCCAAACAAGAGGGACGGTGCTTGGCTGAACTATATGTCGATCAATATGCAAATCCAGTCACTGAGCCCGGAAAAATTCTTGATCAACAAATATATCTTTCGCCTCGTCAACAAATCGCAATTCGTATATTTTTAAATTCTGTTGCATTTTCAGCAAAAAAAGATGTTTATATTTTAAGCTCAAATCAGATACTTAACATATTTTGTCTTGCAAATGATTTAGATATCGAAATTAAAAATAAAGGCATGGTAACCTTCAATCGTGAGCCTGCATTATTAAAAGCATTTTTAAGTGATCAAATTTTACAATTCCATATCATAAACCAGTCAGGCAAAATTTTAGATATACAATCCATAATTGGCACCGATAGAGCTTTTATTCTGGATCAAAATTTATCATTTTATGCCTTAGAACCATTTCTTGTACCACTGGAATTAGAGAAAATTCTTTTAGTAAAACTGCCTCTTACCGATATGGAATATCAAGGTAATAAATTTAATAACGAATTTAATTCTATATTTTCAGAAATTGCCAGAGTTGGTATAGATATAAATTGCTTACAAACAGTTGCAAAAGAACCAAAATCACAAATCATGCTAAGGATGATACTGAATAAAAATAACAACATTAGACTTCACTTAATTAACGAATTATCCATAGAAGATAAAATAGGTGAGGTGGAAATTTGTTCTAAGAGACGGTGCGAACCTGTTTTTTGGTTTACTGATAATACGTGCGTAATGCGTCAAAATGAAAAAGAACAATTGGCACGTGAATATCTTTTAGAATTCGGTGCTACTTCAAGTAATGAACACAATGGCTTCCAGATGACAGGTGCGATTGCATTAAATTTTTTATCACATATCGTAAATCCAAATAATTTACCAAACTGGCTCAAGATAGATAAAAATTGCGCTCCACAAATTATCTCACTACCATTGAAACCGATTTTAGTAGTACAAGAATCAAAAGGTGATTTTGTAAACGTTAGTCTGACAATTGGTGATTTTAAATTTTCGTTGGAAAAACTTTTAGATATGATGAATGATAATCTAAATACCAATTCAAATATCTCAATTTTAGAAGATGATACAATTTTAACCTTTGATCCTCAAACAGTTCAATCAATAAAGACAATTGCCGAATTTCTAGAAATTAAAGAATTTGGACAAGCCAAGGAGCGTAAATTTTCTGAAATTGCACTATTGGCGAATATGTCACCCTTGAATATAGAATTGTCTGCGGAAGAAGTATTATTTAAAAAGTTTACCAACTTTATACCCGGAATTACTAAAGAGGATTATTTTCTTCCAACCACACTCAAGACCCAGCTACGTCCATATCAACATGATTCTTTAATATGGATGTTGCAATTGCATCGAGCAAAAATTGGAAGACTTTTAGCAGACGAGATGGGTCTTGGTAAAACACTTATTATTTTAACATTAATTGCAATAGTAAAAGAACGTGAAAATAAAAAATTAAATCTTGTAATAGCACCAACAAGTGTCTTGGACGTTTGGATAGATGAGGTTGAAAAGCATTTTAACAACTTGAAAATTGTAAAATTGCACGGACCTGAACGTAATTTGAAATCTAAAGAAATCCAAGATGCTGATATTTTAATTACAAGCTATGCAATACTGAGACGCGATATTGAAAAATTGTCTGATGTCAAATTTCGTTACTTGATCATTGATGAGGCTCAAATAGTTAAAAATTCAAAAACTGAAAGCTGGAAGTGTGTTAATTTGATACAGTCAGAACAGAAAATTGCACTTTCCGGAACACCGATTGAAAATTGTGTATCTGATCTGTATAGCATCTTGGAACTTGTATCACCTGGTGTTTTAGGAAAAGAGCGCAAATTTGTTGAACGTTATTCAAAGCCAGAGCATGCTTTGGAACTTAAAAGACGCATAAAACCACTTATTATGAGAAGAAAAAAAGAAGATGTTGCAAGTGATCTTCCGAAAAAAATTGAGAATATTCTTTATTGTGATTTTTTGCCTCAGCAGAAAACACTTTACTTAAGTATTCTTCATGTAGCACATAGGGAATTTGAAAAAACTTCCAATATGAATACTATGTCTTTATTGGCAATGATTACAAAACTTAGACAAGTTTGTTGCGATCCTAGATTGTTGCCAAAAATTAACTCTAATGCACCTTCGGCAAAGTTGGAACTTTTTTTAAAAAAAATTGAAGAATTTCTAAGCTGTAATCGTAAAATAATTGTTTACAGTCAATTTGTTAAAATGCAGTCTATTCTAATAAAAGCCTTATCAGAAAAACAAATAAATGATGTACTTTGGCTTCATGGCTCAACGATTAATAGATCTGATGTAATATCTAAATTTCAACAAAAAAATGGTCCGAGAATTATAATTGTAAGCCTAAAAGCAGGCGGAACTGGCATAACGCTCACAGAAGCTGATACCGTAATTCAATATGATCCCTGGTGGAATCCAGCAGTGATGGATCAAGCCGTTGACCGAGCACATAGAATAGGTCAAACAAAAACAGTGCATATTGTTAAATTTATTTGTAAAAACAGTATCGAAAAACAAATACTAAATTTGTGTGAAAAAAAACGCCTTACTGCTGACAATGTGTTGTTGACAGACAAATTTGGAAAACGTTCTTTAACTCTCGAAGAAATAAAACAGCTTTTAGAATTTGAAACTGAATAATTGATAAAAATTAAAAATAAAATCTTTATTCAGAATTAGAAAATTGATATACTTGTTATCAACTATGAATCAAATAATGTCTAAATTAAAAAACTATATGAAGCGCGCTGAATTTAAAATAGTATCTTTATTTTTAATTCTTATTCTTGCTTAAAATAGGTCGAGTTGCTGTATAAGTGTTATTTTGATCAAATTCTCGAATTAAATGAATCGCAAAGACTCCAGACAAAAAAGCAATCAAAAAAGGATTTTTAAAAATTTTAAACATGAATTTATAATTAATAAACAATATTGCTAATTTATTCAAATCAATTTATTTTATTTTCAGTCATATCCCCCTTGCTAAAATGTACAATATAAGGCAAGATACTCAAAGCGGATTAAAAATTAGGAGATTTAATTTATCGTCTATTCAAATCAACAATCAACTCGCCCAAATTCTTCTTTCCATAATAATTATTCAGATAATTTACGTCAGAAGCAATTAGAGCCACGTGTCAATCGACGTATTCGCGTACCGGAAGTTAGAGTTATTTTGGAAAACGGTGATCAGCTTGGAGTGCTTCAAACCACAGAGGCGTTGCGCAAAGCAGAATCACTGGGTCTTGATTTAGTTGAGGTTTCACCAACAGCGAGACCTCCAGTTTGCAAAATAATGGATTATGGTAAATTTAAATACCAACAAAGACGCAATGCCAGCGAAACAAAAAAAAGACAGCAAATTATCGAACTTAAAGAAATTAAGTTTCGGCCTAAAACCGATATCCATGATTTCGATGTCAAAATTAACAAATTGCGGGAATTTTTAAAAGAAGGGAACAAGGGCAAGGTAAGTGTAACTTTTAGGGGGCGCGAAATTGTGCACCCAGAGATTGGCTTTGAGGTCCTAAGAAGAGTAATTGACAGATTACAGGAAGATGCTGTTGTGGAATCTCCGGCCAAATTTGAAGGTCGTCAAGTTATTATGATTGTTGGCCCGCAAAAGAAAAAGTAAATTAATAAAGAAATCTAAACAATTATTCGCCTACTCCCTATTGCATTTTTAAAAAAATAAAGAAGATAATATAATTTCCTATGGCAGGCTGTAATAAATTAAGAGGCAAAAGTAATCCAAAATTTAAAAGTAATCGATCGGCGATAAAGCGCGTTTCGGTTACAAGCAGTGGTTTAATCAAGAAACCATCAAAAGGAAAGTCACATTGCTTAAGTTCGAAAAACCGAAAACACAAGAGACGCCTTCTTAAGGCAGGACACATGAGTAAACACGATTCTGCTAGGATAAGACGGTTTATTCCGTATTTATTTTAAAATTTATCTAAAATGTTTTATTATTCATTTAACTTGTTTAACTTAATTACTTTAAAAGAAAGGATTGAAAAATGGCTAGAGTAACTCGTGGTTTTAAAGCTCGTCATCGACATAAACGTATTTTAAAATTGGCTTCCGGATATACAGGTACAAGAAATCGGCTCTTTAGGACGGCAATCGAAAGCGTTGAGCGCGGACTTGTTTATGCGTATCGTGATAGAAAAACAAAAAAACGTACCTTTAGAAGACTTTGGATTGTGCGTCTAAATGCGGCCATTAGATCATACGGCATGAATTACAGCACATTGATTGGAAAGATGAAATTAGCCAATATCAAATTAAATCGTCGCGCTTTATCTGAACTTGCAATTTTAGATAAGGTTGCCTTTTCTGAGCTGGTCTCAAAAGTTCATGCAACCTGACGATATTCGATCAGAATTTAAAAACATCATCTCACAATGCAAAACATTTGATGATTTAGAAGGCGCCAGAGTTCATCTACTGGGAAAAAAAAGTGCGCTTTTAAATTTATTTAGATCGATACAATGGCTTCAAATTGACGAGAAAAAAAAACTAGGAAGAGAACTTAACTTATTAAAAAATGAAATTGAGTTTTTATTAGAAAGCACTAGATCAAAATTAGATTCCGAAGCCAGAGATAAAGCACTAAGCGAAAAGATTGATGTATCGCTTCCTGGAGTGAAATACGAACTTGGCAGTATTCACCCAATATCTCAAACTGCGTTTGAGATATTGGACATATTGGATACATTGGGCTTTGAGTCTGTGCACGGGCCAGAAATTGAGCATGATTTTTACAATTTTGAATCTTTGAATATTTCACAAAATCATCCTGCAAGAGAGATGCAAGATACGTTTTACATTGCGCCAAATATTGTATTAAGAACTCAAACAAGCCCTGTTCAAATCAGAGCAATGCTTGCGCTCAAAAATCCTCCATTCAGAATTGCTTGTTTTGGAAAGGTTTATCGAAGAGATCAAGATATAACTCATTCACCAATGTTTCATCAAATTGAGGTTTTGCATGTGAATAAAAATATTTCCTTCTCCGATCTTAAGGGAACGGTAACATTGATCATGAAACGTCTTTTTTCTAACAAGGTACAGATTCGTTTAAGGTCTAGTTTTTTTCCATTTACAGAACCTTCTGCAGAAGTTGATATAAGTTGTATATTTTGTAATCAATCAGGGTGTCGTCTTTGCGGAGAGACAGGGTGGATTGAAATTTTAGGATGTGGACTAGTGCATCCTAAAGTTTTAAAGCGAATTAATATTAATCCTGAGACATATACAGGTTTTGCTATCGGAATAGGAGTTGAACGTATTGCAATGTTACGTTTTCAAATTCCAGATATTCGTCTCTTTTTTGAAAATGATCTACGTTTCTTGAGTCAATTTTAAGAATTTTAAATTTAATTATGCATATAAGTATAAACACATTACGCGAGTTAATTGATTTACCACAGGTTTCCTTCAGGGAAATTGCCGATAAATTAACTTTAGCTGGATTAGAAATAGAGTCTATTAAAAAATTAAAAGATGACGACATTTTAGAATTGAAAATTACGCCAAACCGTCCTGATGTCTTAAGTCATATCGGTATTTCTAGAGAATTATCAGCAATATATCAAAGCGACCTTAAATCTAAGGAACCTTTGATCGTGGAATCTGGAACATCTATTTGTAATACAATTAAGGTTTGCATACTTGATGCAAACGCATGCTCAAGATACGCTTTTCGAATTATAGAAAATGTAACCGTGTCAGATAGTCCCAATTGGCTTAAACGCACACTGCTTAATTTGAATATAAAACCTGTAAATAATATTATCGATGCCATCAATTGGACGGTTTTAAAATACGGGCACCCCCTTAATGTTTTTGATGTTGATAGATTATTCAAACCATCAAATGATGATATTAATTTAAAAATTCGTTTTGCTAAAGACGGAGAGTCTCTAATAACTCAGGAAAGAAAATTGCTACATTTGACAAATCAGGATCTAATCATTGAAGATGGAAAAGAAATTTTGTCTCTTGCTGGAATTGTGAATGGAATATCGAATCAAATTTCAACTTGTACAAGAAATATTTTTTTAGAATCTGCGTGGTTTGATCCAGTTATAATCAGAAAATCAGCTAAACGATTTCAAATTACAACAGATTCTAGTTATCGTTTTGAAAGAGGAATGGATCCAAATGCTGTTTGCTTAGCCTTAAATAGAGCATCAGATTTAATTCAAAAGTTAACCAATGGACAAATTGTTAAGAGCATAATAGACATTTATTCAAAACCAGTTAAACCTAGAGAAGTCAATTTAAGACTAGGTCGTTTGGCCAAGTTGTCAAATCTTCCAAAAAAAGAACTTACTTCAGAAAAAATTAAAAAAATACTGTCATACTTGGGCATTGAAACTCTAAACAGTAAAATTAATACTAAAATTTTAAAATTTAAAATTCCAACATATCGAATTGATATCATTGATGAAATTGATTTGATTGAAGAAGTGATTAGATTAATTGGTTTTGAGAAAATTCCAGTTAAAATTGGCTTTAACGGACCAAACAATGCCTTAAACCAAAAAAATAAAATATTAAATAATTTAGAAAAGGAATTGAGAAAATTTTTTATAAATCATGGCTTTTTCGAAGTTATTAACTATTCATTTACATCAAAAAAAGACAGCATTGTTGAAATCAAAAACCCATTAGGAGAAGAGTTTTCAGGACTAAGAACCAATTTATTTTCCGGTCTTGTTGGAAATTTGGAATACAATTTGAAACAAAAGAATAATTGTTTTCATTTATTTGAAATTGGAACTGTGTTTTCAAATAAAAACAAAAATGGATTATTTGCTGACCCTAAAAGACTAGTTCCGGAAAATATGAGCGCTGATGCTTTTATTGCCGAAGAACTTCATTTATCAGGCTTAACTCAGAAAACAAGTTTTTACGATGCAAAGGGCATTTTGGAATCTTTGTTTAATTTATTAAAAATAAATGTAGATTTTGTGGCTGATAAGATGAACAATTGGTGGATGCATCCTGGACAATCTTCAAATTTATATATCCACGATACAGATATACAAATTGGAGAATTCGGACAAATACATCCGCATTTACTAACCGATAACAAGATTTCTTTATTTGAAATAAATCTAAATACAATTCAAAATTTTTTTACAAATAAAATTAAATTTAAATTGTTTTCAAAATTTCCAGCAATTCGAAGAGATTTGTCATTAGTAATTGATGGTAACATATTAAGCAAAAATATTTTAGAATTTATTCAAAAATTTGAACCTATCATTAGTATTTTAGAAAAAGTCGAAATTATTGATGTATACCAGGGAAACAAAATTGAAATTGGTAAAAAATCAATTACGATTTCAGGTACTTTTCGAAGTCAGAATGAGACCCTTAAAGAAAATGATGTAAATAAATTGATTGATCAGCTAATAGTAGCACTTGAAACTGAATTTAAAATCGAACTGCGTTCATGAGAGGAACACATTACTGGGATTCATGGTTTAAATTTATTTATCAGCTTATCATGTTAAAATATTTAACTGAGCGCCTTCCTGTTCTCTGTTAGAATTATTTAAAGCCATTTTTGCTATAATTGTAGCTAAATCGTATGCTAAATCCTGATAAATTTTGTTTTGAAAATCAATTGTACTGTCAAGCGGAATTTCTGCAAATATTGGAATTTTTAAAGAATCGGCAAGAGCAGTGGCGCCACCATGTGAAAAGATCTCATGTTTAGCGTTGCAATTATTACAAATGAAGTAACTCATATTTTCAACTAATCCAAAAATCGGAATTTTTAATTTATCCAACATGGCCTTGGCTCTAATTACATCCGCAAGCGCTAATTCATGTGGAGTTGAAACAATTATCGCGCCCGATGTGTTTAATTTTTGGGATATAGTTAATTGAATATCACCAGTTCCAGGCGGCATGTCGACAATTAAATAATCAATATCTCCCCAGGCAGTATTATTAAACATTTGTACAATTGCAGATGAAATCATTGGACCTCGCCAAATCATCGCAGAATTCGTATCAACTAAAAAACCTATACTCATAAGTTTGATTCCGTTTAAATTGATTGGAATCATGTAATTTTCTTTTGTTTCCTCATTTATTATGCCAACGATTTGCGTATTTTTTGAGACATCGAATATTGTTGGCATAGAGGGCCCATAGACATCAGCATCCATTAACCCAACCTGACAACCCATTTTTGATAAAGTTTGCGCTAAATTTGCAGCTACCGTACTTTTCCCAACGCCACCTTTGCCAGAAAGAACCAGTATAATATTCTTAACATCAGCAATTTTATCTTTCTTGATACTTTGTTTAACTGCGGGTTTAACTTCTGCAAATACATTTAATTCTATTTCTGTTTCACTTGAAACATGTTTTGCTATAATCTCTTTTATATTTTTAACCAGTTCTCGCTCAGAACGAAGCGCAAAGCTGGGTAACACTAAATCAACCATTAATTTCGAATTAAGCAACTCAATTCTTCTAACAATATTTAATTCAGATATATTTTTTTCAAATTCAGGAACTTTAATATCATAAAAATCAGTTGATAATTTGTTCTTTAAGGTCATGGAAATTGCGTATCCCTAACTTAAAAATAAGTCAAATGCATATCAGTAAATAAGTTGTCGTTTTTCATTGTGGTTAATTGATTCTTTGATGAATCTTTTGAATATTGGGTGCGGATTCAATGGATTAGATAAAAATTCGGGATGAAATTGACAAGCCAAAAAAAAGGGATGCTCTTTTAATTCGATTATTTCTATTAAATTTTTATCCGGAGAAAATCCGCTAAAAATTAAACCAGCAGACACAAGCTTGTCTCGGTAATCATTATTAATTTCATACCTATGACGATGGCGTTCAAATATTAATTTTTGACGATATATATCATAAGCCATAGTGTTCTCCATTATTGCACATGGATAACTTCCCAAACGCATAGTTCCCCCTTTTCTTGTTATTTTTTGCTGATTCTTAATATAGTGAATTACTAGATTCTTTGCTTTTGGATCGAATTCTTCAGAGGTTGCGTTGATTATATGTGCACAATTGATTGAGAATTCAATCACTGCAATTTGCAATCCTAAACAAATCCCAAAGTATGGAATCAAATTCTCTCTCGCAAATTTGACACTAGCTATTTTGCCATTTATTCCACGTTCTCCAAACCCACCCGGAACCAGAATTCCGTCTAAAATTTTTAAATTTTTTTCAATTTCTTCATTTTTAATATTTTCAGCATCAATGTAATGAAAAATAATTCTTGTATTTAGATGAATTCCAGCGTGAATCAATGCCTCGTTTACACTTTTATAACTTTCAGTAAAATTAACATATTTTCCCACAATTCCTATATTGATTTTCTTTTTGGGATGTTTGAATTTCCAAACAACATTTTTCCATTCTGCTAGATCTGAATCTATTGATTCAATATTTAAATGTTCTAAAATAAGTTGATCAACGTGCTCGTTTCGAAGAATAAGAGGTGCCTCATATATGGTTGCAAGATCCGGACAATTCGCAACTGCGGTTAATGGCACATTGCAAAAAAGTGATATTTTAGATTTTATTTCATTCGAAATTTTGTTTTTACTTCTAAGCAATAACAAATCTGGCTGTATGCCAAGTCCAAGTAAGGCCTTCACTGAATGTTGAGTTGGTTTAGTTTTTACTTCTCCCGCTGTGTCTATGTAGGGCAGATAGGAAACATGAATAAAGAAAACAGATTTAATGCCTTCTTTTTGACGAATTTGCCTAATGGCTTCAATGAATGGTAATGATTCTATGTCGCCAACAGTTCCGCCAACTTCGCAAATTAAAATATTGCACTTCTCCCCTGCCAGATAAATAGAATTCTTTATTTCATCAGTAATGTGCGGAATTACTTGAACGGTTTCTCCTAGGTATTTGCCTTGACGTTCCTTTTCTAATACATTTAGATAAATCTGGCCAGCTGATTTACTATTTAAACAATTTAATTTTACAGAAATATAACGTTCATAATGTCCTAGATCTAAATCTGTCTCTGCCCCGTCGTCAGTAACGAATACTTCTCCATGTTGAAATGGATTCATTGTTCCTGGATCTATATTTAAGTATGGATCCAGTTTTAAAACACTGATATTAAGTCCTCTGCTTTTGAGCAGTGCACCGATAGACGCAGAAACTATTCCTTTTCCAAGAGAACTTACTACGCCTCCGGTAACAAATATAAATTTAGTTTTATTATTACATTTCATTGAAATAATATTTCCAAACTTCTTTAATATTAGCAATACTGCGATGATATAGCAAAACAAAATACTGCACATTGAGTACATAGTCGTGATCTTGCCTTAAATTCGGAATTGTTCATTATTTTAAAAATATTTTACGAATCAAGAATAATGAAAAATTGAACTATTTGGTGATAATGGCAAGGCGCCATGTATAAAATTTACACTCTGCTCGGCATTAAATTATGATTAAACCTGTTCGGCATTAAATTATGATTAAAGATTTAAAAAATAATATCGTATATATTTAAATTCTGAAATATTTGAAAACGGAAATTAACTAGATTGTTCTAGCCAATTTCCGTTTTCTATGCCAATATTATAAGCTATGGCCAAATTTAATGTAGGGGATAAAGTCGTTTACCCTGCACATGGGGTAGCTGAAATTTTAAGTATAGAAATTCGTACAATCAACAATAATCAACAAACGTTTTACATCTTAAGTATTTTAGAAAATTCCATGCGTGTCATGGTTCCTGAAAACAATATTGACCAGATTGGAATTCGTGAAATCGTATCAATAAAAGAAGCAGATGCTGTGTTTGAAATATTAAAAAAACGAGAAAAAATTGCAGAATCTGCAACATGGAATCGTAGACACAGAGAATATTTGGAAAAAATAAAATCTGGGTCCATTTTCGAGGTAGCAAAAGTTTTAAGAGACCTTTGTATTTTAAAAAATGATAAAGAATTAAGTTTTGGAGAGCGTAAAATGCTTGATACTGTGAAATCCTTATTGATTCGTGAATTAAGTTTATCCAAGGGGGTTACACACGATGAAATAGAAACTAAATTAAGAGCTATTTTCCATTTTTAAGTTATTTAAAAAGTTTTTTGATTAATTTAATTATATTTTTTAATGCTATCAGTTAATATTACTAAGAAATAACCATATAATATGTTGAATACTTCAATAAGGTGAAATTAGTTTAAATTTTGATAAACATTTATTGAAAATTAATATCTTTAGTATCTTTATCTGATTTGTTTAAAAGCTTGTTTTCTGATTCTGGCTTAACATCTACTTCGTTAAGTGCTTGCTTAAAATTTTTAATAGCACTTCCAAGTCCGCTCGCTAAACCCGGCAAACGCTTTCCTCCAAATAAGAGAAGAAGAATTCCGAATACAACCATTAATTCCCAAGGACCAATACCAAACATGTTCACTCCTTTAGATTTAGAATCTGAAATTTTACTTGCTCACGTATTAAACTGTAATCGACTTCAGGCTCATATTGCTCTTGCAGATTTCAATAAACTCGTCAATCGGAGAGCGTTAGGTGAACCAATTGCTTATATAACGGGACATAAGGAATTTTACGGAAGGGATTTTATAGTAAATAAATATGTTTTAATTCCGAGACCTGATACCGAAAAATTGGTAGAAGTTGCATTGTCTCACATTCCAACTAGCGGTAATTTCTGGGTTGTTGACGCATGCTCAGGCTCTGGATGTGTTGGAATAACGCTAGCATTGGAACGACCAAATATAAATGTTGTAGCAACAGATATTAGCCATAATGCGATAAGTGTTATGAATAAAAATATTGAAAAATACAAATTGAGCAATCGAGTAAAGACAAGAGTTGGATATTTGTTGGATCCCCTTAGAGAATTTAAAAGAAAATTCAATTTATTGGTAGCTAATCCACCATACATCAAACCTTCAAATATAAAAATATTACCAAAAGATATAAGATGTTTTGAACCAATTGTTGCCTTAAGGGGAATTGGAAAATTGGGAATTGGATTGCATAAGAAAATAATATTTCAAGCTTCATTATACTTAAAGCCTAATTCTTTCATTCTACTTGAAATCGGCTATAATCAAGGAAGCTATTTTAGACATTTTGGAAAAATCATTAAAGATTATTCTGGAAATGACCGCATTGTGGAGGTTGAAAATGGATAAATTCATTATCAAAGGTGGTTGTACTTTAAATGGAGAAGTTACAATTTCTGGCTCAAAAAATGCAGCACTTCCAATTTTGATTGCAACTATGCTTTCCTCGGATGATAGCATTATAGGAAATATTCCAAATTTGGATGATGTTCAAAACCTGAAACAGCTTTTAATGGATTTTGGGATTAAAATTTTACATTTCGATAAAAAAAATTATTTCTCCCATATAATAAATAAAGAATTTTGTTATTCAGAACCAAGTAATGAAGTTGTAAAAAAATTTCGAGCTTCCATTTTGATGCTAGGCCCATTGTTAGCCAAAATTGGAAAAGCCAAGATTTCACTTCCGGGAGGGTGCGCCATTGGTAAGCGCCCTGTAAACATGCACCTGGATGGACTTTCGATGATGGGTGCTAATATAATTATTGAAAATGATCAAATAAAAGCTCATGTACCAAATGGTAGACTTTCTGGAGCTAGAATAAAATTTAGATTTCCAAGCGTTGGGGCGACTGAAAATATAATGATGGCAGCTTGCTTAGCTGATGGAACAACGATTCTTGAAAATGCCGCTCAAGAACCAGAGATAATAGAATTAGCACAGGCTCTTAATTCTATGGGTTCGATGATAATCGGTGCAGGAACGCGCACAATTCAAATTATTGGTCAAAAATCATTAAAGGGAATGCGACACATTATATCACCAGACCGCATTGAAATTGGAACATTTATCGCAATGGCAACCATCACGGGCGGAAATATTTTTATTAAAAATGTTTGCTTAAAAACCCTACAGTCTATTGTCATTAATTTTCAAAAAATTGGATGCAACTTTCACGTAGATCAAAATGGAGTAAGGGTTAATGCGTCAAAGCAGATTCAAAATATAAATATTAAAACAGCACCATATCCTGGATTTCCTACAGACATGCAAGCTCAGATTATGAGTTGTTTATGTGTTGCGAATGGAATAAGTTATATTCAAGAAAATGTTTGGGAAAATCGTTTTATGCATACATTGGAATTGACTAAAATGGGTGCAGATATATCAACACATGGAAATTTAGCAATTATTAAAGGTAAAAATAAATTAACAGGTTCAAAAGTTAAAGCATCTGATTTGCGGGCATCGGCAGGTTTGATAATTGCAGCGCTTAGTGCCGAAGGCACAAGTGAAATATTGCACATTCATCATTTGGATCGTGGTTATGTAACGCTAGAAAATAAGCTTGTACAATTAGGAGTGGATATATTGCGGGTTAACGATAGCAATATTTTATGAATGAAATAAATTACAATACTACACAATGTTTATTACGAATTGCTGGAGTCCTAGAACAATCCTTGTTGCATAGTCAATCTGTTTCTTTTATAGCATCTAATTTATAAGGTAAATATTAATTAATGACAAATACAACGGAAAAAATAACTGACGGATCAGTAACTCAGATAATTGGACCAATCGTAGACGTTGAATTTAAAAGTGGATTATTGCCAAAAATTCAGACGGCGCTTAGTTTAGAAAATGATGGAAAAACAATATTTTTAGAAGTTTCTCAACATTTGGGTGAAGATCAAGTACGATGCATTGCGCTTGATTCTACGGACGGATTGGCACGTGGTGTTTTGGTTAAGAACACCGGTCACCCAATTATGATTCCAGTGGGAAGGTCAACTCTTGGTAGAATTTTGAACGTTGTAGGAGAACCCATTGATGAACAGGGGCCGATAAATGCTGAAACCTACAAACCTATTCATCGTAGTCCGCCGTCGTTTTCAGAACAAAATACAGAAATCGGTATACTTGAAACTGGAATAAAGGTGGTAGATCTGCTTGCACCATACATTAAGGGTGGAAAAATTGGTTTATTTGGCGGAGCGGGCGTAGGAAAGACTGTGTTAATCATGGAACTTATTAACAACATAGGAAAAGGTCATTCTGGATTATCAGTATTTGCCGGAGTAGGAGAAAGAACGAGAGAGGGAAGGGATCTTTATAACGAAATGTGCGAATCTGGAGTAATAAGAATTGATGATAGCACTGGTCAGGTAATCTCAGAGAAAAGCAAAGTGGCATTGGTTTATGGACAAATGAATGAACCTCCGGGAGCACGAGCTCGCGTTGCATTATCAGGCCTTACAATTGCGGAACATTTTAGAGATGAATTTCGGCAGGATGTGCTTTTATTTATAGATAACATATTTCGATTCACTCAGGCAGGTTCTGAAATTTCAGCTCTTTTGGGACGAATTCCGTCAGCCGTAGGGTATCAGTCAACATTGGCAAATGAAATGGGAATACTTCAAGAACGTATTACTTCTACAAAAGATGGTTCAATTACTTCAGTGCAAGCGATTTATGTTCCCGCTGACGATTTAACAGATCCCGCACCAGCAACAACTTTTGCCCATCTGGATGCCACAACAGTGTTGAGTAGATCAATTGCGGATATGGGAATTTACCCAGCAGTAGATCCTCTTGACTCAACAAGCAGAATTTTGACTCCAGATTTAGTGTCCGATGATCACTATCAGACAGCAAGAAGAGTACAGTTAATCTTACAACGCTATAAGGACCTTCAGGATATAATTGCCATTCTCGGGATTGACGAATTATCACCGGAGGATAAGCAGCTTGTTTCGCGGGCTAGAAAAATACAACGTTTCCTTTCTCAGCCGTTTCATGTAGCCGAGGTTTTTACCGGAATCTCTGGAAAATATGTAAAATTAAATGACACAATTCAAAGTTTTAAAGAAATAATCGATGGAAAGCATGACGCCATTCCGGAACAAGCCTTTTACATGGTTGGTGGCATAGATGAAGTAATCAAAAAAGCAAAAACATTATGTTAAAAGTAAAGATATCAACTCCTTGTGGATCTGTGATAGAAATTAACTCTAACACTGTTAGTTTACCTGGTTTTGATGGAGAATTACAAATTATGCCAGACCATGTGCCTATATTTGTAATGTTGAAACCTGGAATAATAATATTTGATCAAAGGCACTTGATGATTACTTCCGGTTTTGCAGAATTATCAAATGATTTTTTATCTATAATTTGCGAAGAGAGTATGTGGCCCGAAGAAATTGATATCTTGCATGAGCAAAACCTACTCGAAGAACTCGAAAAAAAAATTTATTCAAATAATTTTGAAGATGAGAAACATTTAAAATTATTAGAAGCACAAATGGAATGTATTTTTGTGAAAATAAAAGCTAAAAATTTCCAAAATAATAGCAAGTGATAATAAGCAATTGCCGCACATATAGTTCAAATTCTTAATTTAACCTTGTTAACTAATTTAAGCCGCAAGTGCACCCAGAATGCCCAGTCTTCGGACAGGTCATTACGGATTTGGCCGCAAAAAGTGCGATTAATCCAACAGCGGGAAATGTAACTCCTGTAATCTGTAGACTCACTTTCTTAAATACAAGCGACGAAATAGCAGTTTCGGCAATTGCGATATAACCAGCACACACAGGCAGCCCGTATTCAATTCCATATTTCAATTTGCTGCTTATGAAATATGAGAAAATTAACGAAGAACCACCAGAGACCCAAAAAAAGGGATCATCTGTTAAAAAAGCCTCACTCGGTATATGGTTCTCATTCCTTAAATTTTTATTCTTATCCTCGGAAAAGGCAGATAATGGCATTGAGCCTACGAGAAAGATATAAATAAATAGACATTTAACCTTCATGTCATTAACTATGGTTGCGGGGACAGGATTTGAACCTGTGACCTCCGGGTTATGAGCCCGACGAGCTACCGGACTGCTCTACCCCGCGATCCTTGCTTTTAAATATAGATAAATCTCGCTCTACTGTCAAGACCCAATCTTTTGGAAAATCATCAGAAAATGACAAATTTATTAATCGTATATTTTTATCATTTGCTGTGTTTGAAAAAGAAAGTTTTATTGATCGTGGTTGAAATTTCATCGATAAAACAGGCCACTCTACGCATATTAAAGCCTTTGAGTCGTTCATAATTTCTAAAATACCTAAATCTTCCAAATTATGATTTTTTTTGATTCTGTACAAATCCAAATGATAGATAATTGGCTTATAGCCAAAACTTTTCGCTATAACATATGTAGCACTGCTGACAATTGCTTTAGGGTAAAATTCTTGTATAAGCCCTCGAACAAAGCATGTCTTCCCTGAGCCCAAATCTCCATTTAAAATAAATTTAACCGAAATATCTATTTCATGTAAATGTTTTCCGAATAGAGAAGCGAAACGCATCGTGTCACGCTCTGAGTATGTATAATATATTTGAGATTGCATTTTATATTCAATGTAAAATTTTTAGGCTATCACACTATTGCTATATGTGTCGTATATTTCAAAAATGTTACAATATTATTTCTTTTCATTAAATTGATTAAAATTTGGCACTCTATGTTCCAAAAATGCATTTTTTCCTTCTTTGCTTTCTGGAGACATATAATAAAGCATTGTAGCACATCCTGCCAACTCCTGCAAACCTGCCTGTCCATCACAATCAGCATTTAATGCAGCCTTTAGGCACATAATTGCTAAAGAAGAATTTTCCAAGATTTCATGAGCCCATTTATTGACCTCTGTGTCTAATTTCTCAATAGGTACAACTGTGTTCACTAGGCCCATTTCTAAGGCTTGTTGAGCATTATACTTTCGACATAAAAACCAAATTTCACGAGCTTTTTTTTGACCAACTATTCGTGCCATATAACTTGCACCGTAGCCAGCATCGAAAGAGCCAACACGAGGTCCAGTCTGCCCAAAAATAGCATTATCGGCAGCGATGGTGAGATCGCACATCATATGCAACACATGTCCTCCACCGATAGCATAACCGGCCACACGTGCAATTGTAGGTTTTGGACATGTTCTGATTTGTCTCTGCAGATCTAGAACGTTTAAATTCTGAGTTCCATCGATATCTTCATATCCTGTTTCTTTTCTTACTCTAAGATCTCCTCCTGAGCAAAATGCCAAATTTCCCATACCGGTTAGAATAATTACTCCAATAGAGTTATCATTTTTTGCTAAATTTAACGCATGCAACATTTCTCGAATAGTCAACGGTCTAAATGCATTATGTACCTCTGGACGATTTATGATAATCTTAGCTATTCGGTTATTTGTTTCATATAAAATGTCTAAATATTTGGTCTTCATTATTGGGTATTTCTACATTTTAAGAAAAAAATGACAATATTAAAGTAGAATAATAATACAAAAAGAATAGTTTGATATGTGTTCAGTAAATATCAAATATCTTGTTGACATTTTTAATACAATTATCTACCTATTATAAGGATGCGAAATTTGATATTTATTTAATTTTCGAAGAATCACAAGGAGACCGTTATAATTATAACACCTTCTGAACCTTTGCTGCTTTTGTTGGTAGAAATATTTATTCTTTTCTATTACAAGAGGGTGATTTTTAAAATTTTATTTTTTCCTTTTATGAATCTTTTTAAGGAAAGAGAGCGTCTTGTTAAAGAAATTATAAATGAAACTAATCAATTAAATGATGAAATCAGTAGAATCTCAAATGAGATAGAAATTAAAATTAAACAAGCTAAAAATGAAGCTGAGCAAATATTAGTTGATTTTCAGAACGAGGGCACTAAATTTTATAAAGAAAAATTAGAAGAAATAAATAAGAATAACATAATTCGAATACGGGAAAATCAAGATAATCTCATTCATGAGATTTCCAAACTACGCATACAGTTAATCAGCGAAGAAGATAGATTGGCGGATCAAATTGTGAGGCATTTTTTAATCAATCCGCAAAACAAAGATACTGCAAATACGTTTAAAATCAAAAGTGAGGTAATTTATTAACGCATTTAATTGGTGGAGAATTGGAGAAAATTACAAAGAAGATCCAGCTATAGGATGGATGCTTGTTACATTTTTTACATTTTTAATTATTATTTGGCGATTAATTAAAAATCCATTAAACAATTTTTTACATTTACGTTCTGAAAAAATTAAGGATTCGATACTTAAAAATAAACAGCTTAGAGATGATGCTTTGCAAAAATTTCAAATTCATAACCAGCGATTAATCAATTTAGATAGTGAAATTCAGAATATTAAAAACAATTTTACAAAACAAGGAGAATACGAATTTCAAAAATTAAAACAAGAAACAGAAAAAGTTTTAAATTTATCGTTAAGAGAATTAGAATTTAAATTAAAAACCGATATATTTAATTTTGAAATGAGATTAAGACATGAGATCGCTGGCGAAGTTATAAAAAAAGCAAAAAACATTCTTTCACACAATGAGCAAATTAACACAAAATTTCAAAATCAAGTTATAGAGGACATCTCAAAATAAATTTATGTACAAGAAAATTGCTCAACGGTATGCCAAGGCACTTGCATTCTTGATTAAGGATAAGTCTGATTTAATTCGTACTGAAGCTGAATTAAAATTATTTTCTAAATTATATACTCAAACATTGTTATGCAAACTATTTGAAAATCCTTCTTTTGAAACAAGTAAGCAAATATCAATAATAAAAAAGATGAAATTTGGCAAAGAATTAGAACGCTGTATTAATGTTATAATTATGAACAAAAGAATCAAGATCTTAAAACAACTTTCCGAAGCATACAGCGGAGAGTTGAATAAAAATTTTAAAAGAGCAAAAGCCCTTGTAACCGTATCTGCACGTTTGAACTCAACTGAGAAAATAGATACAATGATTAAAGGGTTAGAAAAACGTTTAAATAAATCTATTTATTATAAAATTTCGATTGATCCATCTATATTGGGTGGAATTCGAATTCAATTAGGTAATGTCGTATTTGACAATACATTAATATCCAAGTTTTCAATACTAGAAAGGACATTATGCAACAACTAAGAGCTGAAGAAATAACAAAAATCATAAAAGAACAAATAGCAAACTTTAACATTGAAACTAGTGTTATTGAAATTGGAACTGTTTTAAAGGTTGGAGACGGGGTGGCTCAAATTTATGGACTAGATCAAGTACGGTCAGGTGAACTTGTTGAATTTTCAAATAAAATAAAAGGACTTGTTTTGAATTTAGCAGAAGACAGTGTTGGTGTAATAATAATGGGATCTGACATTGGAATAAAAGAAGGAGATACGGTTACTAGAACTGGAAAAATTGCAGACATAGGAGTTGGTAATGAAGTTCTTGGTCGGGTTCTTAATAGTTTAGGTGAACCAGTCGATGGCTTGGGTCCGCTTGCAACAAAAGAACGACGATTGATTGAAACAAAAGCTCCCGGAATAATTGCCAGAAGCCCTGTTTGTGAACCTATGCAAACAGGTATCAAATCCATAGATACAATAATTCCAATCGGAAGAGGTCAACGAGAATTAATAATTGGTGACCGTCAAACCGGAAAAACTGCTGTAGCAATCGATGCAATTATTAATCAAAAAAACACCGGCATAAAGTGTATTTATGTCGCAATCGGTCAAAAGCAATCTACGGTAGCTCAGGTAGTGGATAAATTACAAAAACATCACGCCATGGAATACACGGTAGTAATTTCGTCTCCTGCATCAGACCCTGCTTCTTTACAATTTTTAGCACCTTATAGTGGTACAGCGATAGGGGAATACTGGAGAGACAACGGACAACATGCATTAATTATTTATGATGATCTATCCAAGCAAGCAGTGGCTTATCGTCAATTATCTCTTTTATTAAGAAGACCCCCAGGCAGAGAAGCGTTCCCGGGGGATATTTTTTATCTTCATAGCAGATTGTTGGAGCGTGCAGCTAAAATGTCAAAGAAAGAGGGTGGCGGAAGTTTGACTGCTTTGCCTATAATAGAAACTCAGGCGGGTGACGTATCAGCGTATATTCCAACAAATGTAATTTCCATTACAGATGGTCAAATATATCTTGAAACCGACCTGTTTTATTCAGGACAAAGACCTGCAGTTAATGTCGGTTTATCAGTGTCGCGCGTGGGAGGAGCTGCACAGATTGCGTCAATGAAGCAACTCTCAGGAACGTTAAGATTGGATTTGGCTCAATACAGAGAACTGGTGGCATTTTCTCAATTTGGCTCAGATCTAGACCAGGCAACATCTGAACAAATTGAAAAGGGAAAGCGTTTGCTTGAATTATTAAAGCAAAAACAATATGCACCTATTCCAGTAGAAGAACAGGTTGTACAACTTTATGCAGCAACTCAGAAAAAAAACAAAGAATCTTCAATGTCTTTCGTGCGGCATGTTGAGCCCCAGAAAATAAATGATTATATGGAAAGATTAATTTTGCATATTAAGGCAGAATATAATTACATTCTACAACAAATACAAAAGAATTCAAAATTGAAAATTGAAGGTGATTTGAAAAACAAATTAGATGAGATATTAAATAATTTCGAAGAAAAATTTGGTTCAAGTATTTAATTGCCCCGCGGGAGTTGTAAGAGTAATATATACTTATAAAGAGATTTAAATGGCATCATTAAGAGAGATTCGAAATAGAATTAAAAGCGTGAGAAGTTCGGAGAAAATTACTAAAGCAATGACCATGGTTGCTGCCTCAAAATTCCGAAAAGCTCAAGAAAATTTAAAAAATTCGAGATCCTATTCTAATCAAATAAACAACATGATAACAAAAATGCAGTATGAAAACAGCAAAGAATACAGTGTTTGTTCATTACTAAAACCAAGGCAAGAAAGAAATATCGAATTACTTATTATGACATCTGATAGAGGTTTATGTGGAGCATTTAACACAAACATAATTCGAAAGGTTCAGAGTTTTTTAAAAGAATATAAAGCACATAATATATTAGAAAACAAAATTCAATTATCTACGTTTGGACATAAGGGTTACGAAATATTCAAAAAAGAAAATATGGTAATTCGAAAAAATTACAGTCATATGCCTCACGTGTATTCAGATTATCTGGAAGCATCTAAAATAGTTTCTGAATTAGAATCTTTATACAAACACGAAAATCTTGATGCTGTGTATGTCGCGTATAACGAGTTTAATAATATTTCAAATCAAAAAATTATCATTAAGAAACTTATGCCTATTATTATTCAAAATGATATTGCGGAAAAAAATATAGATACTGATTTCAATTCAATAGATTTTATATTTGAGCCAACTAAACAAAAAATTCTTAAAGAATTGCTTCCAAAATATTTAACCGCTCAATTATTCCAGGCTTTACTTGAATCCGCAGCATCAGAACACGGAGCAAGAATGACCGCAATGGACAATGCTACACGAAACGCAAAAGAAGTGATTGAAAATTTGACATTAAAATACAACAGGGCACGTCAAGCTTCAATTACTAATGAATTGATAGAAATTTTAAGCGGGGCAGAAGCATTAAGATGAGAAAATATACTGGTGAATTCTATATTAAATTTGAAGATATAGACGCTGCCGGTTGGCTGTTCTACCCACGTTTCTTTGAAATTTGTCACAATTTATTTGAGGATTGTTTCAATTCTCAAGTTTTATTTAGCTATGCGGCAATGATTAAAAAAAAAAATATCGGACTTCCGATTGTGCAAATTTCTGCAAAATATTATTCTCCACTGCAACATGGTGATATGGCATTAGCGTCTTTCAAAGTATCAAATATTAGTCAGCATTCATTTACTTCCGAATTTGACATTTTTAAAAAGGAAGGCCAAATCCTCAGTTTTCAAGCTAAAATTACAAATGTGTGTATTAATTTTACAACCAAAAAATCTACGAAGATTCCAAAAAGTATTCGTAATTTTTTGACGTTCAACGATAAGGTGTTTCAATGATAAGGTATAAAGTTCAAATGCCGCAAGGCAAGATAAACAAGATAAAAATAACAAATGTTAGATTTATATTCTAAATACATTAAAAATATAAGCATTGCATTTGAAATATGTTTCAGTATTCTACTGGGCGCAGGATGCGGATATTGGTTGGACGATTATTTTGAAATAAATCAATTTGGCATAATGATCGGATTTTTGGTTGGTGTAAGTGTTAGTATTGGAATTTTATATAAATTTTCAAAAGAATATTTGGAAACATTTAAAACACCTTGATCCTGATTGACATAAATTATTTAGAATTTAAATATCAAGGATAAAAATGCTTAAAGAATTAATACAACAAGATTACCCATATGGTTTTGTTACCGATATTGAAACAGATACACTGCCTCCTGGATTAGATGAAAATGTAATTCAGTATATATCTTCTAAAAAAAAAGAACCAAGCTGGCTTTTGGATTGGAGAATAAAAGCGTATAGGTACTGGCTAACTTATTCAGGTGAGCCAACATGGTCTACGGTTAAATATCCAAAAATTAATTATCAAGATATTATTTACTATTCAGCGCCTAAACAAAAAACTAAATTTGAAAGCTTGGATGAAATAGATCCAAAAATATTGGACACCTATAAAAAATTAGGGATTCCATTAACTGAGCAAAAAAAAATGTTAAACGTTGCGGTCGACGCCATATTTGACAGCGTGTCGGTTGCCACAACGTTTAAACATCGTTTAGAAAAAGCAGGCGTAATCTTCTGCTCGTTTTCTGACGCTGTTCAGAATTATCCTGATCTGATACGTCAATACCTAGGTTCAGTCGTTCCGGTAAATGACAATTTTTTTACTGCACTGAACTCCGCTGTTTTCAGTGATGGTTCTTTTTGCTTTATTCCAAAAGGCGTAAGATGCCCAATGGAACTCTCTAGTTATTTTCGTATAAATTCTGCTAAAACAGGACAATTTGAACGAACACTAATTGTGGCCGAAGAAAACAGTTACCTTAGTTATCTGGAGGGATGCACAGCTCCCATGCGTGATGAGAATCAATTACACGCAGCAGTAGTCGAACTTGTGGCATTTGAAAATGCTGAAATTAAATACTCTACAATTCAGAACTGGTATCCGGGAGACAAGAACGGAATTGGTGGAATTTATAATTTCGTTACAAAACGAGGAATCTGTCGCGGTAGAAACTCTAAGATTTCTTGGACCCAGGTTGAAACTGGCTCATCTGTTACCTGGAAATATCCAAGCGTTATTCTACAGGGCGATAATTCTACTGGCGAATTTTATTCAATAGCGTTGACAAACAATTATCAACAAGCCGATACTGGAACAAAGATGATTCATATTGGAAAAAACACAAACAGCACAATTGTCTCAAAAGGCATCTCGGCGGGAAATTCAACAAATTCATACAGAGGTCTGGTGCGTATTCAAAATGCGGCAGAAAATTCTAGAAATTATTCCCAATGCGATTCTCTTTTGTTTGGTTCAAGCTGTCAAGCTAATACATTTCCATATATGGACGTACATAATCAAAATACATGTATTGAACATGAAGCAACAACATCAAAAATTAGTGATGATCAAATTTTTTATTGTAGACAGCGCGGCATTTCTTCCGAAGATGCGATAAATATAATTGTTAATGGATTCTGCAAGGATATTTTTCGAAAGCTTCCTATGGAATTTGCCATAGAAGCTCAAAAATTATTAGAAGTAAATCTTGAAGGGGCAGTTGGATAAATATATGCTTTACATAAATAATCTTTACGTTAAAATACACGGTAATCTAATCTTAAATGGGATCAATCTAAAAATAAAACCTGGAGAAATTCACGCCATTATGGGGCCAAATGGATCAGGAAAAAGTACATTATCTAATGTTTTAACTGGAAACCCTAATTATGAAATTGTATCTGGTGATATAATTTTTGAGGGACGGAATTTGGCATTACAAAATCCAGAAGAAAGAGCTCTCGGTGGAATTTTTTTAGCTTTTCAGTATCCAACCGAAATTCCCGGTGTAAGTAATGCTTATTTTTTAAAAGCAATGCTTAACGCTAAAAGAAAGTTTTGTGGATTTCCAGAGCTCGACGCAATTGATTTTTTTAAAATTGTTAAAGAAAAAATGTCAATTTTAAAAATTGAAGAATCGTTTTTACAGAGAAATGTAAATGAAGGATTTTCAGGCGGCGAAAAGAAAAAAAACGAAGCCTTGCAATTGCTTCTTCTCGAGCCAAAACTAATAATTCTTGACGAAACTGATTCTGGACTTGATATTGATTCATTTAAAATTGTATCAACTGCTATTGATAATTTAAAAAACACATTTCGTAGTTTTATTATTGTTACACATTATCAAAGACTTTTAAATTGCATTTTACCAAATTTTGTTCATATTCTGCAAAATGGATACATAGTAAAAACGGGACCGCGAGATCTTGCTGCGGAATTGGAAAAAACAGGTTATGAAAATTCGAATTAATTCCGGAGAAAATTTGCAGATATTTCCATCTTTTCAATTTGGAACCAATACAAATCGAAGAATAATTGAAATTGAATCCAATGCTCAGCTTGACTTAACTCAGGTTAATCTTGTAGAAGATTCACAAGAATATCATTATCAAATATACCTTATTGGTGAATTTGCGATTTGTAATTTATATTTCTTAGATCTCACAAGAAGAGATGGAAAATTAAAAACAATAATTGAAGTTTTTCACCAGGCCCCAAATTGTAAAAGCAGACAATTGCACAAGGGTATTTATGCTGATAATTCCGTTGGAATTTTAAAATCCTATACTGAAATTAATAACAATTCAGCAGGCACTGATTCTCTCCAACTGCATCGAAGTATTTTATTGTCTAATACTGCACGAGTTTACATTGAACCGCATTTAAAAATTGATATTGATATTGTAAAATGTAAACATGGAATTAGTGTTGGAAAACTAGATGATCAGATGTTGTTTTATTTGCAGTCCAGGGGATTAAGTAAATCAAATGCCAAAAGATTGTTAATTGATTCTTTCGAAGAAGAAATTTTAAATACTATTAAAAATTTTACTGAGCAACAAAGCATTAAAAAAAAGGTTTCCTTATGGATCTAAGGAATATTTAGAATGATGAATAAATTAAAGATGAAAAATTTGAATTTTCCAATGCTTGGAAAAAAAACAAATAACAATAGGCTTGTTTATTTAGATAATGCTTCAACTACGTTTAAGCATGCATATGTTATAGAAGCTGAACGTAAATATGAAACAGAATATTCAGCAAATATTCATCGAGGTATTTATTTTATAAGCGAAAAGGCAACGAGGGAGTATGAAGAAGTAAGAAGCAAGGTCAAGCATTTTATAAATGCAAAGAAAGAGACTGAGATCATTTTTACTTCTGGATCAACGGGAAGTTTGAATTTGATAGCATACAGTTACGGACGAACTTTTCTAAAGAAAAATGATGAAATTTGGATATCAAGCTTAGAGCACCACTCTAATATAATTCCATGGCAAATTATATGTTCAGAAATTGGATGTAAATTACGAATTATACCGATCAATAAAGACCATACAGTAAAAAAAATACCATTTGGAAAACAGGCAAAATTATTAGCAATTACCTGCATATCGAATGCTATAGGAGTAGCAAATCCAATCCGGAATTGGATCAAACAAGCAAAAGAAAGAAACATTAAGGTCGTGCTAGATGCTGCGCAGGCTGTACCGCATTTTAAAATGGACGTACAAGAACTGGATTGTGATTTTCTTGTATTTTCTGGACACAAAATTTATGGTCCAACAGGCGTTGGAATATTGTATGGTAAAGAAAAATTGCTAGAAACGATGGTGCCTTATCAGACTGGTGGAGATATGGTTAAGGAGGTTACTTTTCAAAAAACAATATATGCAGATTTGCCCGCGAAATTTGAAGCAGGAACTCCTAATATATCCGGCGTTATTGGTTTCGGTGCGGCAATTGATTTTGTGAATAAAATCAAGTTTCAACCTATAGCTCAAAATACAATCTTTCAAAAAGCTAAAGAAAAATTGATACAAATTGGAGCTAAAATTGTAGGTGAGGAATTTGGAAAAATTCAGGTTCCTATTTTATCTTTTACTCTGCAAAACATACATCCACATGATATCGCAACAATTCTCGATCAGAAAGGAATCGCAGTCAGGGCAGGGCATCTTTGTGCGCAACCATTACTTAATCTGCTAAATGTTCCAGCATTGACTCGGGTTTCTCTTGGGGAATACAATACAGATAATGACATAGATTCCCTAATTGATGGTATTAAATTCGTTAAAAAGGTTTTAAAATGTTAAGTGAAATATACGGGGATCTTATTTTGGATCACTGTAGAAATCCTAGAAATTATGGAGATATTCATAATGCAACACATCGCATCTGTGGGCATAATCCGCTATGTGGAGACAAAATTGAATTAACCTTTATTGTGAAAGATAATCATATAGAGAATATAAAATTTAAAGGTAAGGGATGTGCTATATCTCAGGCATCTGCCTCAATTATGACAAATGAGTTACTTGGGAAAACGACCGAAGAAGCTATTTTGCTGTTTAATGTTTTTCACGAAATGCTCACAAGGGAAGATTTTTCAGAAAAAAATATTTTTGTCGATTCTTTTTTTAAAAAAGCAGGTGTTTTTTTAAATATAAAGAATTTTCCCACGCGTGTTAAATGTGCAACATTGGCTTGGCATAGTTTCAACTTAGCGCTAAAAGAAAACAAACCACAACAAAATGATAATATCAATTAACTACAAATAAATAATGAAATTTACAATAATGCAACAATATGAGTTTATATGTATAACAATGAATCAGGCAATAAAATAATAGTTAAACTTACCAGAGACTGTGAAGCAATTCAGATTCCCGATGGAAATGAAATGACTATCGAACAAGGGCACGAGGTTTGCATAATGCAAATTCTAGGCGGAGCATTTACAGTAGAAACAGAATGGGGGTATTTGGTTAGAATTGACGG
>JAHFEE010000025.1 GCA_023248655.1 Myxococcales bacterium | reverse complement strand
CTTTATACGAATGCAGTATATCATTAGATTTCGGCTCTTTCGTAAATTCTAATTTTTCTCAATGTTCAATATAGTATGTTCAATGAAGTAATAAAACCCTTTAAGATTTTCTTAGCTTTAATTTACTGATTTGTATCAAAAATACTGAAAACTACTATATTTAAGCTTTCACGCGACATTAAAAGAACAAAAGCAATAATTAAAGTAAACTAATGAAAAAAATAATTAATATTTGAAGTATCATATATAAAGCGTTAGAAGCCTCTCCCTGCGTGAGCTCTTTGGCGCTCGCGAGAGTGTTTTTTTTCAATGTACATTACTATTTACAGCATACTCATAATGTAACGTTTATTTTGTCATACTTAAATCGCCTATTTAAGGCCGTAACCAGCGTGGGGCCAGGGGGGCCGGGCCCCCTGATAAAGTCTTCGCGCCCCCCTCCCCCGGTCGGCCTGGGGCGGTATATGGAAAGTTTCCAATTTCTCATGAAAAATTCACTAGCTTCCGGGAATTTCGCCCCCGGATTCTTATATACGGGTAATTATATTTAACTAATTTTGAGCAATAATAATTGCCCCCACTTTTAGTATAAAACTTTGCTCCAGTTTTACAATAAAGAATTCAATAATGGTTTTTACTTTAAAATGCAGATAAGTACTGTAGTGGAATTGATTGAGCGCTATGTGCGATACGCCGATATATAAATTTAATGTCCCGGCTACGAATGGACAAGCCGCCATAGCGCTCGACTCGAAAGTGAAATAATTTTATTTTTTTGATACATCAAACAAAAACATTTTTTGATGAAAGTTTTTAAAAATTATTTTAAATTTTTGCTATTTCAAAATTATTTTAAGTTTTTGTTATAAATTTTCAAAAAAATTTCAAATTATTTTGATGTTTTGCAAAATTATTTAATTTAAATATTTTTGAATTAATTTTTATTGATTTTCAAAAAATTTTTTTATATTTAATTTTTTATATACTTTTACAATTTGCTTGACCCCCTTTGGTTCCCGCTTGGCCCCTCCCCCGGCAATAAGTTCTGGTTACGGCCCTGGTCTATTTTATAATTAAAGCGAGCAAAACATGAAATTAATGTTTTGGGCATATCCCAGCAGTTATTTAAATTAAATCTAGCAAATATACGATATTGCAACTTTTGAGCCTAAATGAATAAGCCTCTTGAGTATTCGAATGTTAGAGATCGCAGTGAGTGCGATCGCCCCAACAATCTTATCAATTTCGGCCTATGGTTTAGGCCGAAATATCGCAAGTATTATAGGGAGAGCTCTGGCGCCTCCTCTAATTTCGCAACTTGACTTTTCAATTTTTTGCACCCTCTGTTTTCTCAACAAAAGGCAACAAAAAATCAAAAAATCAAAAAGTTGCAAAACTAGAAAAGGAGACGCCAGAACTCTCCCATTTCATTTATAAGTAAAAAAAAATTCATTTTTCTAAATTTTTGATTTTCAAATTTTGCATCTTTTGTTTACAAAAAGATGCCAAAATTCACAATCAAAAATCTAAATTTGAACTTTCATTTTCAAATTATTTTGCACTTTTATCTGAGAAAAGATACCAAAATTCAAAATCAAAAATCAAAATTTGAACTTGATTTTCAAATGGTTTGCACCTTTGTCTCACAAAAGGATGCCAAAAATCAAAAAATTACAAAATAAAAATGACGCCAGAACTCTCCCAATTCATTTAGAAGTAAAACATTAATTTTTCTAAATTTTTGTACCTTCAGTTTTATCACAAAAAAGATACTAAAATTCAAAATTGTTAAAAATTGTAAAATAAAAACAGACGAAAGAATTCTCCCAAATTTATTTATTAGTAAAAATTTTGCTTCCAAAATCAAAAATTATAATTTAAAAAGTTACTTCCAGTTATAGGTATTACACTAGTAGAGGACTATCACTTCGTTCACTGGACCGGAGGTCCTTCAGTCCGCCAAGTATTTGGGTGGGGTATTATAGTACCACCTGAGTTTTAAAATTCAACATCTTCCCAATCTCGTGGTCTCCCACTGGTAAGGTATGTCAAAAATTTAACGAATTTCTAACCAAAATCAAGAAATTAATTTAACAAAAATACCTCTAAAATTATAAATTTAATAACAAATACAAAACTAGTATGTCCGAGACCTTGATGTCTGTGACAAAGACCTCTGGTATAAATTGCGGACTAACTAGTCCTTTGACAAATGAAGAGTTGATCACTTGACTTTTACGTATCAAATCTTTGTATTGTAAAGTGTTTTGTAGAAAATAAAATATGTTTATTGTTTCCATAAATCAAACTTAATATTAATTCATATTTCATACTTCCATATATTTTAACAATGTAAATAAAAATGAAAAAATAGGGTATTATTATAAATCTGTTATTAAATCTGTTAATTAACAAATCAATTAATTATGTCATTCCTAGAATTTATTGCGTTTATTTGTATGCGTAGACTTGAAAACAATCAACTTAATAAATTTAGTACGAATTATGAAGGTAAAGAATATACCATTATATTTAAACAATTTAATGATAATCTTAATGATTTTATAATTTGCAGGCCACATTTAGTAATTTATGTTAATTTAAATAATTTCGATAAATATAAGCGAACATAATTATGTGTCGTCAAATTCCTGTTTCATACTTTCGAATATTAAGTAAGGATCAAGGTTTCAGACATACTAGTCCTATTAGGCAGTATTAAAGTTGTATAATTTGATAAGAAGAATATTCAATAGCAGGATTAAGTAGTTTATAACCTCTGAAATGATAATTATAAAAATGAATACATATATAGAAATTATATCCATTTTTAATATACATAAAAGGTTTGTGTATTTTGATTTATTATTAGTAAATTTGTATGAATTCGTCTACACAATTCTTGTAGTTCATCATCTGTTCTCCAGTAAAAATCAAATTCATTTATTTTAAAGCTAGAACAAAAGTTAGATAAGTTCATGTTAATTAATTTGTGATGCAATAATGTTTTATATATTGCATCTATGCCACACCTTCCATCACAAAGAGTTTCAATGAGATTGGACTCAGAGTCCGTATTTCTCGTTTCGGTAAACTCTGTTTTGTAACAATGTGATTCAGAGGACTTTAAGTCGGAGCGTTCTGTTCGTTTGCTTAATCCGAGCTCTTCGTTTGTCAGTGGACTAGTTAGTCCACAATTTATACCAGAGGCCTTATATTTGGCGGACTGAAGAACTTCTTCAGTCCTGTTTTTATCTAATTTTTTATTCGTCGTTATAGGTTCCTCAAAATAGCAATGTGATTCATCTATTTGTTTATTTGTTTCAGCATCTATTATCATGAAACTTTGTAAGTCATCTTTCGATCTATCATCTTCTATTTTATAATATCCATAAGGATATGTATCAATACAATTTTTATCTAATTGAATTGC
>JAHFEE010000015.1 GCA_023248655.1 Myxococcales bacterium | reverse complement strand
TTAAAAATTAAGGAGTATTTAAGAAATGTCAAAAGAGAAGTTTACCCGCGATAAACCCCATGTAAATATTGGGACTATAGGTCATGTAGATCATGGTAAAACTACCCTATCAGCAGCTATAACAAGAGTTTTAGCAGAGAAAGGTCAAGCCAAAGCGATGGCTTATGATCAAATAGATAAAACCCCAGAAGAGAAAGCACGTGGTATCACGATTTCGACAGCGCATCTGGAATATCAAACAAACAAGCGTCATTACGCACATGTAGATTGTCCAGGTCATGCGGATTATGTTAAAAATATGATTACAGGCGCAGCTCAAATGGATGGTGCTATTTTAGTCGTCTCTGCGGCCGATGGTCCAATGCCTCAGACTCGTGAGCATATATTACTTGCTCGTCAAGTAGGGGTTCCTTATATTGTTGTTTATTTGAACAAATGCGACACAGTTGATGATCCAGAATTATTAGATTTAGTAGAATTAGAAGTAAGGGAATTGCTTAGTTTTTATAAGTTTCCTGGAGATAAAACTCCAATAATAAGAGGATCCGCCCTAAAGGCCCTAGAGGGAGAAAAAAGTGATTTAGGCGTTGAATCAATTTTTAGATTAATGGATGCCATTGATTCATATATTCCAGAACCTGTAAGAGATATGGATAAACCGTTTTTAATGCCAGTGGAAGATGTGTTTTCTATCTCAGGAAGAGGGACAGTGGTTACAGGACGTGTGGAGCGCGGAATAGTAAAAGTTGGCGATGAGGTTGAAATTGTTGGTTTTAAGCCGACAGTTAAAACAATAGTAACTGGCGTGGAAATGTTTCGAAAACTGCTAGATGAAGGTAGGGCTGGTGATAATATTGGAGCCTTGCTAAGAGGAACAAAAAGAGAAGATGTAGAACGTGGTCAAGTTTTAGCAAAACCTGGCTCAATTACGCCTCACAAAAAATTTAAAGCTGCAGTCTATGTTTTAACCAAAGAGGAAGGCGGTCGTCATACACCATTCTTCGCTAATTACCGTCCACAATTCTATTTTAGAACAACTGATGTAACCGGAACAATTGCATTGCCAGAAGGTTCTGAAATGGTTATGCCTGGGGATAATGTGGTTGTAACAGTCGAATTAATAACTCCAATAGCAATGGATAAAGAGTTACGTTTTGCTATACGTGAAGGCGGACACACTGTTGGGGCCGGAGTTGTTTCGGAAATTTTGGAGTAAATTTATATGTCAACACGTAGAATCAGAATTCGTTTAAAGGCAATTTGACGGAATAACTCATATACACATGTAGGTCGCTAGCTCAATTGGTAGAGCTTCGGATTCCAAATCCGAAGGTTGGGGGTTCGATTCCCTCGCGACCTGCAATATGCAGCGCTATATCTATGTGTTTGACTTATAATTTTAGCTAATTATTTGCATTGTTAATGCAGATTCTGTATTTTTTATTTAAAATTTGATAAACTTAGTTATATTTTATTGATTTATTTGATGGCCCGAGCATTTGGTAAAATTATATTAGCAGGTGAACATTCTGTTGTGTATGGTTACCCTGCTATTGCTTGTCCTATTCCTCTCATCGTAGATATAGATATAAGATTTAGTAATAATCCTGGATTATATTTTCACAATAAAACATTTATACCAAAAGATGGATCCAAATTGTTATTTACTAGAATTTTTTTAAAGCTTGTTGAATTATTGGGAAGGAATGTTGGTTTTCTAGAAATTAATGTCTTTAACAGTATTCCAAATGGATATGGGTTAGGCTCCTCTGCTGCTTTATCAATTTCGTTGATACGTTCAATTATTATTTTTCTTAATACCCCAAGAACATCAAATGATATTGCATCGATAGCAATGGAAATTGAAAAAATTTTTCATGGAAATCCGTCAGGAATTGATCACACAACAATTTTAGAAGAAAAATTTATTTGGTTTAAAAATGGGAATTTTGAGAAAATAAATACTCAACTTGAAATAGAAATTGTCATCGTAATGAGTAAATCTTATGGAATGACAATTAAATCAATAGATCACGTTAGTAGACTCTCAAATACGCAAACTAAATATACAAACAACATTCTTGAATCTATTGCAAATTTAACTAATCAAATGCGGAAAGCAATAGAACTTTGCAACTATTTGGATATTGGATATCTTATGAATGAAAATCATCGTTTATTAAGAGCATTAGGTGTTTCTAATTTAGAATTGGATTATTTATGTAATGTAGCAATTAGCAACGGAGCGCTGGGGGCCAAATTAACAGGTGCAGGAGGCGGTGGGTGTATTATTATTTTTGCAATCAAAAATACCATGAAAAAATTAAACAAGATTTTCAAAAATTATGGTTATAATACCTTTTTGCTAAAGTACCTCAGCGGTATCCTCTAATGGGGCTATGGCTAAATATATACAGATTCAATTTCTTTATTAATTATATTGATTATTAACTTTTTTGTTTGTTTTAATGATCTGTTTAATAAATCAATTTGTGTTTTTAGTTCAATTCTTGATTTTGGATAACTGGTAATTTCTGCATAGAATTTTATTTTGTCTTCTGTGCCGCTCTTTCTGATAATTAGTCGTAATTTGTTATTTCCCGAATACGTAAGCAATCCTTTGATTTCAGATCTGCGTTTTATCAATTTTAAAACCGAGCTGTTTTTATTGATGACTAGATCAACTTCAGTTAAGATGTCTTTGGAGGAATTTGAGGAAATTAAATACCATGAATCAGTGACATGTAGGCCATGTAAAAGATAAAGACGGTCGAGTTCTTCGAGAATGGTTTTATTTTCCGAATAAAGCTTACTGAACAATTGCGCAAAAGCAACCGCTGCCGCTATTCCATCTTTATCTCTGACCGTATTTCCAACACAGTATCCAAGGGCTTCTTCATATCCAAATAGAAATTTTTCATTGAAATCTATTTCACGGACAAATGCTTCATGAGCCATATTTGCAAACCCGGTTGCGGTTTCGGAGTATGCTATATTGTGATATTTTGCAATTTTCGAAAGCATCCTTGAAGAAACTAGAGTACTTATCACTAATAATTTTTTTTTTGATTTTGCGCGAGTCTCAATTAAATGATTAGCAAGCAAAATTCCAATTTCGTTACCAGTGAGAACCTTGTTTTTTATCCAAACGGCAAGCCTATCGCTGTCTGGATCGTTTGCAAGCACCAGATCAGCATTTATTCGTTTTGCTAAATCAATTGCTAATTTAAGAGTACTTGGTTCTTCTGGGTTGGGAAATTCAACAGTTGGAAATTTTCCATTTGGAATTGCCTGCGGAGTTACTATGTGAATATTTTTAAATCCTACCTTGTTTAAGGTTTTTGTAACAAAAGGTGTGCCAGTTCCATGTATTGGTGTATATATTATGCAAAAATCTTTTTTATAGTTGGACGGTTTTAAGAAACCGGTTATTGCAGAAATATATGAATCATATACGAAATTTTCAATATATTTTATCGTTGAATTGTTTTTTGGAATAGCTAGATAATTTGGTGCTGTTTTTATTTTTGATTCAATTAGCTTAGTTTGTGGATACTTAATTTGAATACTGTTTTTATTATAAATTTTGATTCCGTTGTATTGAGTTGGATTATGACTTGCCGTTATCATTATCCCCGCATCGGCTTTTAATTTTAAAATCGAAAACGCGCAAACTGGAGTTGGAATAACATTTTTAAAAATTAAACATTCATGACCTTGTGCCTTTAAGATTTGAGCAGCAAGATGAGCATAATCTCTACTATATTGTCTGTTATCGAATCCAATCGAAATTCGACTCTCGGGTTTAAGAATTAAGCCAAATGCATAAATTATTTTAGATACGGATACTGAATTAAAATGCGTATATCCAGCTCCAATTTTTGCCCTAATTCCCGCTGTTCCAAATTGCCAATTGCCATTTAATCGTTTTAGAAGTTCCGTGGTGTTGTTATTTTTTTCAAGATCCATAATTTCTTGTCGATAAGATTCATTTGGCTCTTCGGCGAGATACTTTTTAATTAAATTTTTCATTTCACCAACAATTTGCCGCATATATACAATTTCGCATTGCGCACATATTACTGTCGAGTATGTCTTACTATAGATATCGCTACATTAATAGTTGTATGTACGGTACAGCACCGGCATTTGTCTAGCATTTGTCGGTATTAAAGCTATCGTAATCACAAGAACGCTGCAAAAACAATTCTCAAAATTAAGAAAGATATATAAAATCAAAAACTTGATCATTGAAATAAATATTGACTTTTAAAAGTCATAAATATGAAATATAAATCAGTGTTAATTTGTGGTAAATTAATGAAATTTTAAAACTAATTAATGATATGTCGTATGCAAAAAATAAAAGGAATATTATATAATATGTTTTATATTTCTAAAATTCTAAGACGCACCAAAAGTACTACATGGAAAAAACGAATACACTCTTTTGGATATCTTTTTAAAAAATTAAATCAGCTTGGCGGCATGTCTCACGGTAATCAAATTGATGTTTATAAAAATCAAGAACGCATTCTGTGTAATATGATAAATACAATTAATAATGCCAAATTTCGAATATTAATTGAAACTTATACCTTTAGTCCTGATCTAGTAGGTGCTCGCATCCGAGACGCATTGGTTGAGGCATCTAAACGCGGAGTTGAAATTCTTTTCATTTATGACCATTTCGGGTCTTCGAAAATGAATAACAAATTTTTAAAACCTCTTTCCGAAGACGAAATTCGGCTTTTCGCTTTTAATCCAATTTGGCCCTGGAATCGAACCGGTCCCTTATTGTTTAGAGACCATAGAAAGATTATGATAGCTGACGATGAAATTAGTTTTTGTGGAAGTATGAATATAAGTCTAAATCCTGGCAGACCATTTCGAGAAACGGTTCTTAGGATAGAAGGTCCCGCTGTTTGGAATTTGCTCAAAGTTTTTGTTGAATCACTTTTCGAAACTGCTCAAAAAGTATTAAATCACTGTGAGATAGAGTATCAAAAATATTTTTTTGATGGTGTCATAACTCAAGTTTTGAGTTCCAATAGACACAGGGACATAACATCTATTCAAAAATCTATAAGATTATCCTTAAAATATGCAAAGCGTGCTTGCTATTTTACGAGTCCATATTTTTTACCTCATGGCACATTAAAAAAAGCAATAATAGATGCAGCAAAAAGAGGCATTGATGTTCGCATACTTACGGCAGGAGAGGCTTCCGATGTTCCATTGATGAGACTGGCCAGTTGTCATATTTATGGTCAATTTTTAGAAGCAGGTGTTCGCATTTATGAATTACAAAATCAAACATTGCATGCAAAGACAGCGGCAATTGACGGCGTTTATGCATGGGTGGGTTCATTTAATTTAGATCATTGGTCAGATTTTCGAAATTTAGAAGTAAGCGTTGGAGTAATTGATCGATGTATTGCCAAGAAAATAGAAAAACATTTTAAATTAGATTTAAAAAATTCTAAAGAAATATTTTTGAATGAGTGGAAAAAAAGATCCATTTTGACGCGGCTTGTTCATTTGCTATCGTATCAAATAATGAAACTTTAGAATAAAATATAAAATATAAATATATAAATAAAAATTTCTTTATTAATTTCACTTACTTGAGCAATTCGATTTGATTGACAGTATTATTTGCCATTTTTTCATCTGTGGAGCCAAGCATTCCGCATGCCGCATTGATATCGTCGCCTCTTGTAGTTCTGATAAATGTAGATATTTGCTTTTGAAGTAAGATGTCTTGAAATTCCATCATTCGTTTCAATGTTGGTTTTTTATATGAAGATAACGAATGCGGATTAAATGCTATCAAATTCACTTTACATTTTATCCTTTTTAACCATTCTGCCAGTCTGCATGCATCTTCGTTACTGTCATTAACCTTATCGATAATAACATATTCAAATGTAATTCTCCTCTGATTATTTGATGGAAAATTCTCACATGCTTCGACCAATTCTTCCAATGGCCATTTTTTATTTATTGGCATAATTTCATTACGTAAATCATTGCTTGTTGCATTGAAACTTATAGCAATATGAACATTTGTTTCAATTCCAAGCCGTTGAATATTTTTAACAACCCCTGATGTTGAAACAGTGATTCGGCGCCCGGAATAATTTTGGCCTTCTTGAGCAGATAATAATTTAATTGACTTTAAAACATTTTCATAATTATGTAATGGTTCCCCCATGCCCATATAAACCAAATTATGAATTAAACGCGTATCTTGAGATAGGTTAAAATTATTTTTATTTGATTCTGAGAAATTATCAGCCCAATTTATAGATCTTAAATCCTTATCAATAATATAAACTTGATTGATTATTTCTGAGGGCTTGAGATTTCTTTTTAATTTTAATTTAGATGTTGCGCAAAATGTACAGCCCATGGCACATCCAACTTGACTAGATATGCATAATGTATTTTTTCCATTAGCAGCAGAATTTGGAATAAAAACACTCTCAATCAAATTTCCATCTTCCGTTTCTAGTTGATACTTGCGTGTTCCATCTAAGCTATTTTCAATTTTTCTAATCGCTAAAATTTGTATTTTACAAATTTTAGCTAGTTTGTTTTTTAATGTTTCAGAGAAGCATGTTATTTTATTAAAATCACTTATTAATTTCTTATGCAATGCCTCAAATAATTGCTTCGCTCGGTATGGTTTTTCGTTAATACTTAAAAATAGAAATTTAAGCTCGTCCAAAGATTTAGATAGAGCATCCTCTCTAATTTGCATTCATTTGAAAATAGAATTTAATTCATAATTGTCAATCCAGATTAATTTTAATGGATGCATTTTTTTTTAGAAAATCTATATATTGTGTCAAAAATTGATCATTATTTGGTTGAGAAGCATTCTTTTTAATTAATTTAACCATAAACTCAACGAGTAAATCTTTTCTTAACTGGTTTTCGAATTGATTTTCATTTAACTGAAACGTTGAGCGAATTGTGCGTTTATAAAATTCTGCATTTTTCCACGTTTCCTTAGAAAAAATTTTATCTTTAATATAATTTGCTAATGTTTTATCACTAATTTTAAGCCCTTGCTCTTCGGCAAGATTTATTATTAATGATTTTGCAATTAAAGTTTGCAAAATAGTATCTTTAATTTTTTTCTGCATTTGCTCATCTAATTTTAATTCAGGTTGAGTTTGTAACATTAAATTAACTTGTTGATTGTAGGCCTTTTGAAATTCTAAATTAGAAACAATTTGATTGTCTATTGTTGCTATGTATTTATAATTACTGCTAGGTTGATTGATCCATGGTCCAAAATTAACAGCAAATACAAAAATTATAATTCCAAGCATGGGTATGATTAACCAAGAATTTGAATTGTTTCTTATACGTTCTAACATTTTTTTTCCTTTTTTTAATTTTAAACTCTTTATAACTGCGCTAGTATAAAATTGCTATGGCATATTTATCTTCAATATTAACTCCTAGAGATATTGCAATCAGTATAGGCACATCAAATACGCAAGTACATATTAATGGACATGGTGTTATTTTTAACGAGCCAACAGTGGTAACCATTGATTGCAATGGTTACACTAAAAAGCGGGACGGACATGTTGTTGCGGTTGGATATAGCGCAAAAAAAATGTTAGGCAGAACCCCGCAAGAAATGTATGCAATTAGGCCTATAAAGAAAAGCATTATTGTAGATTTTGAAGGTACAATTTATTTGATTAAGGGCTTGATTGAAAAAGTTTTCTCTAAAAGTTTTTTTAGAAAACCTCGAATGATTTTAACAGTTCCTGCAGGTATTACAGAAATAGAAAGTATTTTATATAAAAACGCTGCCAATGGTGCAGAGGCTTCGGAAACATACTTAATTCAAGAACCAATTGCGATGATGATTGGGCTTGGCATAGATGCGTTTAACTCGACGGGACAAATGATTATTAGCGCAGGGGGCGGCGTAACCAATGTTTCAATAGTGTCTTTTGGAAAAATTATTTATAATCGTTCTCTTCGAATCGGTGGAGAAGATATGGATGAGGCGGTTTTATCTCTGGTAAAAGATAAACATTCTCTACTTATTGGCGAAAATACCGCAGAATCTGTTAGATATAAATTGACAACTATTGTTAGAAATTCGGATTTCGATAGAGTGGCAATTAAGGGACGAAGTGTATTCGAAGGAATTCCTAATATGAGTTATATAAATAATTCAGAGGTTCAACGAGTGGCGGATTACTATTTAAATTTAATTATTGACGCAATTCGGGTAAGTGTGGAAAGTGTGCCACGGGAACTTATTGGTGAGGTTATATCTAATGGTATTATCTTATCTGGAGGACTGTCGCTCATGGAGGGCTTTAAAGATTTAATAGAATTAGAAATTGGAATTCCGATGATTTTTATGGGTGACTTTCATTGTGCAGCACTGGGCGCCAGTATGGTTTTGAAAGAACCTGAAAAATATGAAAAAATATTGATTTTGTAGGTTTTTGTGTCCTTTCCCGTACGTAATAAATTTTTACTAGTAATTAGTTTTGTAATTCTGTTCCCTTTTATTATTCTAAACGCACCTAATAAGTTTTCAAGGACTGCAGACGATGAAGTAAGAGGAATAGTGTTAGATATTTCTAGTTATTGTAAGGAAATTATTACCTGGTTAACTATTTCTGTTTTTGAATCAATTGGGAAATATTCTATAAATGATATCATTAGATCAGAATTAACAATATTAAAAAAACAAAAAAATTATGCTAATCATTTAAAGATATTACTAACTGAAAGTGAAAAAGAAAATTTACGTTTGAGAAATTTGCTTCATTTTGATCACGAATTCAATCATGACAACAAATTAGAAAACTCGGACATATCTCAAGCAATTGGAGCTTTTGTTATTGATAGATTTGGTATTGTGTTAACCAAACAAACCATTGATATTAATAAAGGAGAAATGTCCGGTGTTTACAAGGGAGATGTCGTAATTTCTCATGCCGGTGCTGTTGGAAGAGTGATAATTGCAGGTAAGAATTACAGCGAAGTGCTTATTTTAACAGATCCTTCTAATTCGCTCAATGTGCTTGTTCAGCGATCTAGAATGCAGGGTATGCTGAAGGGGTTGAAATTTTTTAGTTTTAATCAATTAGATATCGATATCAAAATTGGAGATTTGATAGTTGTTTCTGGATCTGACTCTGGTTTCCCGGAGGGTGTTCCAATTGGAACAATTATTAATTTAAAAAATAATAGTCAATGTGCATGTTTGGAGGCTGATGTAAAACCATTCGTAAATTTTAATCGACTAGAAGAAGTAGTTGTTCTTAAAAGAAAAATTAATAGCAAACATTGGAGTAGACATGATTTTATTGAAAAGTATTAGAATAGATCCAGATTCTTAAATTTGTAGTTTTACATAATACAATAATCAATATGGTGTCGAAATTGAAACTTATTTTAATATTTATTTAATGATGAATTATTATGCTTTTATCAAATAAAAAATTTTTTTATTTTAGTTTTGGATTATTATTGGTAGGTGTTGTTTTTATTGGACGGTTATCTTATCTTCAAATCATTAAAAATAATTATTATCTAACTCGCAGTGAAGGTAATTTTATTCAAGAAAACATTCTTGATCATAGTCGTGGTCAGATTTTTGATCAATCTGGTGTTGTTTTAGTTAATAATAAACCATCTTTTGATTTATATGTTATTCTTTCATTATTTCCCAATACGCAGGTATTATTAAATGAAATAGCAACTATTGCCGAACTTGATGATGATGAAATTTTCTTTTTGAGAGAAAAGATGTTTTTCGAGAAAAATGAATTTATTATAAATAAAGAAGAAATGTCAAGCCGTGTTTGTTCTAATTTTGACAGGTGGATTAGATATCGTAAAATTAATGGAATCAATTTGCATAATTGCAAAATCCATATTGATCCTAATAATTTTCCATTTTGGGAATCTGCTATATTGGAATTAAGTAAAATATTGAAATTATCCACTGAAGATGTGATTCAACTTTGGAATAATGTAAACAGTAATTCTGAGGGTTTTGAGAAATATAAACCGACTTTATTTATCAGGGATCTTAATGTTGATGTTTATCGCAATTTAGAGGTTAAAATTTCAGCTGGGAATTTCCCTGGATTATCGTTACATAATTCTATAAAGCGTCGGTATAATCACGGTTCATTGGCGGCACATATTATCGGTTACACTGCAGAAGACGATAAATATAAACCAAAAAATAAGAGAATCGGCAAAAGCGGCCTAGAGCTTGTTTATGAAAATGTTCTTGGCGGAAAAGATGGACATGAACGTATAATTGTTGATTCAAAAGGAAGGCGTTTTTCTGAGAAGATGGAAAAATATTGGCTCGGAGAAAAACATAAAGAAAAACCTTGTTCTGGGGATAATTTGGTTTTATCTATTGATTTAGAAGTACAAAAAATTGCCGAAAATTCATTTCGAGGTTCAGCGGGGTCAGTTATCGTTATGGAAGTTGGAACTGGTTTTATTCTCTCTATGGCAAGTTTTCCTTCTTATGATCCAAATGATTTCACTGCAAACAATGCATCGGAAATTATTAAAACATTGTCAGAAGATCCGTTAAAACCATGGATAAATAGAGCAATTCAGGAACATTACGCACCAGGAAGTACCTTCAAGGCTATAACTGCCTTCGCTGGACTTGAACACGGCGTATTGAAAATGAATGATTACAAATTTTGTCGTGGAAAATTTACGCTTGGTGGAAATGATTGGCGATGCTACAAAAGAGATGGCCACGGGAGCGTTAATCTTGTGCAGGCACTTAAAGCTTCTTGTGATGTATTTTTTTACAAGTTGGGCTATGAGCTTGGATTGGGAAAATTGGCAGAAACCGCTAAGTTGATCGGTTTTGGAAGTAAAACGCGAATTGACCTCGACACCGAAATTCCTGGAATAATACCCAATA
>JAHFEE010000003.1:29689-37814 GCA_023248655.1 Myxococcales bacterium | reverse complement strand
CTGAAGATATTTCAGATGAAAAGACTGTAACCGAATTACTGGCTTTGCAGGATCGCTTTTTACGTCTTGGAGCGGAATTTGAAAATTTTAAAAAAAGGACAGAAAGAGATAAGCAAAACGCAGTTAAATTTGCAAACGAAATGCTGATAATAGATTTGCTGCCAATATTAGATCACCTGGAGCAGGCCGCAGAAATTTCAAATAACAAAGATACTGCCTCCTCTGCCTTGAATTATGGTGTCTCAACGGGAATTAAAATGGTTATTAAGCAATTAGAGGAACTTCTTGTTCGCTATGGGGCAAGGAGATTTAGCGCAATTGACGAAATTTTTGATCCCAATAGACATGAAGCAGTTGAGCAGAAGGATGATGCTGAACGTGTTGGAAAAATAATACAAGAATATCAAAAAGGTTGTTTGCTGCACGAACGATTAATTCGTCCCGCCAGGGTAGTAGTGGGTAAGTGAAATTTGTCGATGAAGTCACGATCTATGTAAAAGCTGGAGACGGCGGAAATGGTGCTGTTTGTTGGAGAAGGGAGTCTGGAATTCCGAGAGGCGGTCCTGCTGGTGGTGACGGTGGTGACGGTGGTAGTGTAATTCTTGAAGCTGATGAAGGATTGCATTCATTATTGGATTATAAATTCATTTCAAAACTAGAAGCAAAAAATGGAGAAAATGGCCGTTCTAAAAATAAATATGGGGCAACTGGGGATGATATAATATCAAGAGTTCCAGTTTGGACTCAAATCATTGATCTAGACACTGGGAGTATTTTAGCAGATTTTACGGCTCACAAACAACAAGTGACCGTATGCAAAGGCGGATCGGGCGGTTTTGGAAATACGAGGTTTGCTTCCTCAACGTGTCGAGCTCCGTATTTTTCTAAGCCGGGATTGCCTGGAGAAGAAAAAAAAATAAAATTAAGCTTAAAGTTAATGGCTGATGTGGGGCTTATAGGATTTCCTAATGCCGGCAAATCAACCTTATTGTCTAGACTTAGTGCGGCGAAGCCAAAGATAGCAAACTATCCATTTACAACAATGGTTCCACAACTTGGCGTAGTTAATAGTTATGATTATAAAAATTTTGTAATTGCAGATATTCCCGGCTTCATCAAAGGAGCCTCTGAAGGTATAGGATTGGGAATTAGATTTTTGAAACATCTCGAAAGAGTTCGTATTTTATGTCACCTTATAGAACCGGGGAATGATGTTTTTAATCGTTATCAAATTATTAGAAATGAATTATTAAATTTTAACCCTATTCTGTGCGATTTGCCCGAAATTGTTGTGTTTACAAAAAAAGATATCGTAGTTGATTTTGATAAAGAATTTCAAATTTCAGAATTTGAAAGAAGAAAAATTTCAACAAGATATTTATCAGCAATTACTGGTGAGGGCGTGGATAATCTTAAAAATGAACTTCATCGTATGATTCATACAAGTTTTCTTGGAAATTAGTTTTATTAATGTTAAGCTCTAAAATTATGACTACTAATAGCTATGATGCTTCTTCAATTAAAATACTCGAGGGATTAGAAGCAGTCAGAAAACGTCCTGGCATGTATATTGGTGATACCGATGACGGTTCTGGTTTACATCATTTGGTTTTCGAGGTTATCGACAATTCTGTAGATGAAGCATTGGCAGGGTATTGTAATTCAATAACTGTAACCATTCATTCCGATGAAAGTGTAAGCATCGAAGATAATGGTCGCGGAATTCCGGTGGATATGCATGAGTCCGGAAGGCCGGCATGTGAAGTTATTATGTGCATACTTCACGCTGGGGGTAAATTTGATCAAAATTCTTACAAGGTTTCCGGTGGACTACATGGTGTCGGCATAAGTGTTGTTAATGCCTTAAGCGAGAATCTGATTTTAGAAATTCGACGTAATGATAAAATGTATTGTCAAACATTTAGCCGAGGAGAAGTTAAAACAGAACTTAAGATTAAAGAACCAAAAACTATAACATCAAATACTGGAACTAGAATTAAATTTACTCCAGATCGTGAAATATTTAATAATATTAGTTTTCATTTTGATATCATTGCAGGGCGGTTAAGAGAACAGTCTTTTTTAAATAAGGGATTATTAACTAAAATAATCGATGAAAGAACCGGAAAAAGTCGGGAATTTTTCTATAAAAATGGAATTTGTGAATTTGTTCAGCATTTAAATCGGAACAATGTTGTGTTAAATAAATATCCGATAAATATTATAGGTTCCAGACCATTAGAATCGAAATTGGAATGTTCTGTAGATATAGCCATTCAATGGAATAATTCATACCAGGAACATGTATTTTGTTTTACTAACAATATTAAAAATAATGATGGAGGGACTCATTTAGCTGGATTCAGGGCAGCACTTACTCGCACATTTAATATATATGTAAATCGCAATTTTCAAAAACAAATAGATAAATTATCTCTATCAGGTGAAGATATGAGAGAGGGATTGACGGCAATTGTTACCGTAAAATTGCCAGATCCTAAATTTAGTTCACAAACAAAAGATAAATTGGTTTCTTCTGAAGTAAGGTCGATAGTGGAAAATTTCACAGGGGAGCAGTTAACTTCTTGGCTAGATGAAAATCCAATTGAAGCCAAATTAATTTGTCAAAAAATAATTGAAGCAGTGCGAGCTCGAGAGGCGGCAAGAAAAGCGCGTGAATTAACTAGAAGAAAAGGAATTTTAGACGGCGTTGGTCTTCCTGGAAAATTAGCCGATTGTCAAGAAAAAGATCCAAGTTGTTGTGAAATTTTTATAGTAGAAGGTGATTCCGCAGGAGGATCTGCAAAAAGTGGAAGAGATAGAAAATTTCAAGCAATATTGCCATTAAGGGGTAAAATTTTGAATGTAGAAAAAGCAAGCTTCGAGAAAATGCTTTCTAATCAGGAAATTGTAACTCTCATAACGGCTCTTGGAACCGGAATTGGTGCTGATGAATTTTCTGCATCTAAAGTGCGATATCATAAAATTATTTTAATGACCGATGCTGATGTTGATGGAAGTCATATTAGAACATTATTGTTGACCTTTTTTTACCGCCAAATGCGAGAGTTAATCGAAAACGGTTATTTGTATATTGCTCAGCCGCCTCTTTATAAAATTCAAAAAAATAAAAAAGAGATTTATCTCAAAAACAACACCGCCCTAGAAACATTCTTGATTGATAATATTATCGATTCATTAGATGTTTATTCTGGGTCTAGATCTGAAAAAGTGTCAAAAATAGAGCTACATAAAGAAGTTTCAGTTTTATATAAATATATGCATATTTTAGATAATTTGAAAAGAAGATATGATATAGATATTATAGATGCCTTAGTCAGAACCGCTTCTGAATTTTCAATCAGAATTGATAAATTCTTATTTGAATCTCATTTAAAAATACATGCTCCACAAGTTTTACCGATTTCAATTTCAGAAGAAGAAGGTGAAATTATCATTTCCAGTCTCAAGAACGGCGCACCAATCATTACTCGAATCGGCGAACTTTGGTTACGAGGTTTCGAATTCAAAGAACTCAAAATTTATGCCAATCAGTTAAATTACCTTAAAAATGGTCCATTTATTATCAAAAAAGCACTTGAACACATTGAAGTAAAAACAATTTTTGATTTTGCTAAAAATTTAGACAAATTGGCAAAAAAAGGACAAAACATTCAGAGATATAAAGGATTGGGCGAAATGAATCCGGGGCAATTATGGGACACTACAATGAATCCAGAAAACAGAACATTGTTACAGGTTACCATCGAGGACGGCATAGAAGCTGATGAGATGTTTTCTGACTTAATGGGTGACGAAGTCGACCCAAGGCGAAAATTTATCGAAAATTCAGCATTGGATAATATTAATTTGGATATTTAATTATCCATAGTGATAGTGTATGTAATTAAATATATTATGTGCAATGAATTAATTTTAAGAATTATTTTTTATTTTAAGCGAGTTTGAAGGCATTTAGTTACAATTTACGTGTTTTATGGAATCTAAAAATTACCTTTTAGTGGGCGGAATTCGAAATAGTCATGGTACTCGTATCGCAAAACGAGTTATTTGCCAAAATTGTGGCAAACAGGATCATATAACATGCAGACCATCAAAAATTTCGGGTTCTTTTTGTAGGAAATGTGCTGTTAAAATTATCAATGCCGTGGAAGTAGGTTCTAGGATTGACAAGAAAATGAAGTCTTATGTCTGTAAACAGTGTTGTGTAGAATTCAAATTACCGGCAAACATCGTTCCTAGAAAGGGCCACATATGCAGCAATTGCTTGAAGGGATTTGAAACTTGGAATGGCGCATACCCTAAAGTCACCAATAATCAAACTTCGTTTTCTGTGCAAAAACGCGTCTCAGGTGTATTAATTAGAAAAAAAGTAATCTAGTTGTTGAATGATCTGCCTCAAATATGAATTTATATAAATTATTAAGTCCTTCACAATTCAAAGCTGTAACAATTGACAATATTCCAATTTGCATTCTAGCAGGTGCCGGAACCGGAAAAACGCATGTTTTAATACATAGAATTGCTTACTTGATCTCCAAGGGGGCAAAACCAGAAAATATATTGGGTCTAACTTTCACCAATAAAGCCGCTTCTGAAATGAGGGAACGTGTAGAACAATTGATTCCGGAAGCATTTCAACGAATTGTTTTGGGTACCTTTCATAAAATTGGTGTTAACCTTTTAAGGCGTTATGGTGAATCTGTTTCCGTGTCGTCAAGTTTTGTTATTTACGATAGCAAGGATTCCGATAAATTATTGAAGGAAATATTAAATCAATTAAATATTTCTCAAGATTATTTTGGATTATTAAAAAATCAAATCGAAAAATGGCAAAATGCTGGAATTATGCCAGATCAAATAGATAATCTGGAAAAAAGAACAGTTTATGCAAAACGATCATATGTTTTATATGTTGAAAAATTACGTGAAATAGGTGCTTTGGATTTTAATAGTATTCTAATTAAAATGAATGAACTTCTTAAATTTTCTGATAAATCAGAGCTTATAAAATCATTTTTTCAACATATCTTAATAGATGAATATCAGGACACTAACAGCATTCAAGCTGAGATAGTTTATTCCTTGGCTTCAACTGCAAAAACTATAGCAATTGTAGGTGATGATGATCAATCAATTTACGGCTGGCGTGGAGCAAAGTCCCATAATATGGAAGAATTTCTAAAAAAAATTCCAAATACACATTTGGTGAAATTGGAAGAAAATTATAGATCTACCAGCTTAATATTAGCAGCTGCAAATTCTGTTATTTCAAATAATAATAAGAGATTAGGAAAAAGTTTAATTTCAAAAAAAGGAGAAGGGGAAAATGTTAAAGTTGTTAAAACTTCTACTGATCGACAAGAAGCAGAATTTGTAATCAATGACATTAAGATCAGAATGCAAAATAAATGCAATCTCAACGAAATAGCTGTATTGATGCGTTCAAATGCTCAAACAAGGCCGTTTGAAGAAATTCTACGTTTTTCACAAATTCCCTATCGTCTCATTGGAGGTATGCGATTTTACGATCGAAAAGAAATAAAGGACATTTTATCAATTTTAAAAGCTTCTTTGAATTTTAAAAGCGATATTGACTGGATTAGAGCTGCAAGCTCTAGTAAATTTAGCATTGGATTGGTGACATTGAGTAAAATTAAAAATTTTTCTACTTTTAATAATGTTCCTGTTTCTTCTGTTTTCTTATCATTAGATCTAATGCAAAATGCTGAAATTGCATTAAAAATGGCAAATAAAATTAAAAATTTTACCAATTCTATAATAAATCTTAAAAATTTAACTCAACACGCCAATGCCTTCGAAGTTATTCAACATACTTTAAATATTATCAATAATAAAGAACTTGCGAATGAAGAACGTTTTAAAAATATAGAACAATTGCTATCAGCTGCTCAACAATATGTTGATGACTGCAGTGTTTACAATCAAAATCCTAGCGCTATTGGTTTTTTAGAAAACGCCGCTCTTTTGTCTTCTTCTGAGGAAAATGAATTGCTCACCAAGGTTCAAGAAGGTGCAATTTCTTTAATGACTATTCATGCAGCCAAGGGATTAGAATTTGATATTGTATACATCGTTGGAATGGAAGAAGACGGATTTCCGCATTTAAGAGCCATGGGAGAACAAGAGGGTGAAAAAATAAATAAATTAGAAGAAGAGCGTCGATTGGCTTACGTTGGAATGACAAGAGCTCGCTATGAATTAATTTTAACATATGCGAAAAGACGATTAGTTAGGGGTCAAATTCAAAATCGTATTCCTAGTAGGTTTTTGAGTGAATTTTCAAGTAAAAAATTTTTTGATAAAACATTCTAGCAAATTAATAGAATAAAACATGGTCAGTTTGTTTCCTTGCAAAAATTGGCAATGTAAAATCCATCTGTATCATCTCTGTTTGGAAGCAATTGTTTATTGGATATTAGCTTTAATCCTTCTATGTATTCGTGATTTTCTTGCTTAAGAACAGAACAGGTTGCATATACCAATATTCCTGATGGCTTTAAAAGTTTTGCAGCATTTAAAATTAAATCTGTTTGAAGTTTTGCAAATTTTTGAATGTCTGCCAACTTAAGTCTTCCAAACAAATCAGGTGCATGTCTGATTGTTCCCGTTCCAGAGCATGGTGCATCTACCAATATCCAATCAAATAATTGTTTACTTTTGAAAAATCGTCCATCAGCATTTATGCATTTCACGCCCTTTGATAAAGTTAATCTGTTTTTATTTATATCAATTGCCGTAATTTTAGCACCGGTTTCCATAATTATTCTAGTTTTCCCTCCTTTACCTGCGCATAAATCTAATACAAATTGCGTAGCGTCAGATTTTATTTGAAGTGCAACATACTGACTGCCGTCATTCATCCACCAGCAATGTTCCAATTTTGAAAGATCAACTTTATGATTTGATAAAATTAATGCATTTTTAGAAAATTTTGAAAAGGCGCATTCGATTTCTTGATGTTTTAATTCTTCAATTGTTGACATTAATGATGAAAATCTTAAATCAACAGCTAAGACCGGTCTTGCGCGTTTTCTGAAAGATAATTCCAAATCATGAAATTCTGAATTATATTGAGATTTCATCAACTCTAAAAACCAATTTGGCCATGGCTTTTCTCGAAAAATATTAAATATAGTTTCATTAACCAAATTACGGTCTCTTGATCCTAGCCTAAATTTTGCCGTAAATTCTTTTACAATATTATTAACAGGTTCCCCTGTAGATTTATGACGGGTAAGAGTGTCTTCTATTACTGTTTTGATTAATTTTGAGTTCAATTTTTACCCTTTGTAATTTTATGTATTATATTACCAGTATTAAATCTTTAGTATAATTTATTTTTAATATATACCTATGTAATTATTTATGAGTTTTTGGATACGAAATCGCTTATTGTCTCTATTTTTTTTAACATTGTTATTTGTTTCCTTAGACCAATTTAGCAAAATTTGGATTAAGAATAGCCTATGTCACAAAACACAATATTTTTTGTGTAAAAAACTGATTATTATCCCTGAAATGATTAATTTGACTTACAAAGAAAATTCCGCAGCAGCATTTAGTATAATGAGCACAATTTCTTATGAAATTAGGCAACCAATTTTAATATTTGCAAGTTTATTTGGATTATTTTTTTTTCTGAGTATTTATTTTAAATTGAAAGATTCAAATTTTTTAGTTTTGTTATCATTTTCTTTATTGCTTGGAGGCGCAATTGGAAATTTGATTGATCGTGTTAGACTGGGTTATGTTATTGATTTTATCGATATCAGTGCTAGTTCAATCGGTTTTCCTGACTTTCATTGGCCAGTTTTTAATATTGCCGATTTTTTCATTGTCGTGTCTATGATTTTTATTTTATTTTTTCTCTCAAATAACGCCAAATAACAAAAAAATAAATCTGTTTTTTGTTATCTTTATTTATAATCTGGCATTATTTTACTTAATCTAATAGATAAAAAACAACATAAGGCAATAATAAATAAGAGTGGCGATAAAGATAATACAAATTGACCATTGCTGTAAATTCTTATTCCGTGTTCATTCAATGCACCGTTCCATTGTAAATCCAATAAATAGC